>NZ_JBEPFC010000121.1:0-23521 GCF_040301705.1 Streptomyces sp. NPDC000151
GGGGGCCGGGCCGTCGGCGTGTGCGCCGCGACCGGCCGCCTGACCGCCGGCCCACCGCGCCACCCGCCCAACGGCGGGTCCTTACCCCGCCGGTTGGCGGGGTGTCAAGAGTGCCTGAACCCCGCACAGTTCGGCGGCCGTTCGGATGGCGGACGGAGTGTGAGCGGACGGTGGCATGGAGTCCCTTTCGTTCCCGTCTGGATAGATTGGTTTGTCCGGATTCCGAACCGGTCTCTCCGCGATGTGACCAAAAAGTAACCACTAACTCGTGGCTTATGGGGCGAACGTGACTGAGGATGGGGGCTATTGAGCTCGGGTCAATGGGTCACGCGCTGTGCAAGGCGCCGACTCACGAGCATCGGGGGCTGGTCGCGCGCTGTCAGGGGTGTCAGCGGACGGCCGGCTCCTTTCCATGTCACGAATGGACTCATGAGGAGGCAGTCCCATGCGCGGTGCCAGAAGCGCCACTTGGGTCGCAGGAGCCATAGCCATCGCCCTCGGTGTGACGGCGTGCGGCGGAAGCGGTGACAGCGCGGGTTCCGAGGCCGGAGTCGTACGGTCCGCCTGGGGCGACCCGCAGAACCCGCTGGAGCCCGCCAACACCACTGAGGTGCAGGGCGGCAAGGTCCTGGACATGATCTTCCAGAACCTCAAGAAGTACGACCCGGAGACCGGCGCGGCCACGAACGACGCCGCCGAGTCCATCGACACCAAGGACCAGCAGACCTTCACCATCAAGGTGAAGAAGGGCCTGACGTTCTCCAACGGCGAGCCGCTGACCGCCAACTCCTTCGTCGACGCCTGGAATTACGGCGCGCTGGCCACCAACCAGCAGAAGAACAGCTACTTCTTCGCCGACATCGAGGGCTACGACAAGGTCGCCCCGGCCAAGGGCAAGCCGACCGCGAAGACCCTGTCGGGCCTGAAGGTCGTCGACGACCACACCTTCACGGTCAAGCTGACCCAGAAGATGTCGACCTGGCCGATCCGCCTGGGCTACAAGGCGTTCGCGCCGCTGCCGAAGAAGTTCTTCACGGACCACAAGGGCTACCTGGACAAGCCCATCGGCAACGGCCCGTACGCGGTCGCCTCGTACCAGAAGGGCACGCAGATGAAGCTCGTGCCCAACAAGAAGTACAAGGGCGACGACGCGCCGCAGAACAAGGGCGTGCTGCTGAAGGTCTACACGGACTCCAACACCGCCTACTCCGACCTGCAGGCCGGCAACATCGACGTGCTCGACAGCCTGCCCGCCGAGCAGATCAAGAACGCCAAGACCGACCTGCAGGGCAACTACGTCTCGCAGCCGGCCGGCATCAACCAGACCATCACCTTCCCGGTCGACAAGGGCGCGTGGAGCAAGCCGGGCATGGAGAAGGTCCGCAAGGGCATCTCCATGGCGATCGACCGCAAGCAGATCACCGAGAAGATCTACAACGGCACGCGTACGCCGGCCACCGACCTCACCTCCCCGGTGCTCGGTGCCGCCAACGGCTACAGCAAGGACGTCTGCGGCGACGCCTGCACGTACAACCCCACCGAGGCCAAGAAGCTCATCAAGGAGGGCGGCGGCCTCCCCGGCGGGAAGATGACCATCAGCTACAACGCGGACAAGGACTCCCACAAGGAGTGGGTGGACGCGGTCTGCAACAGCGTCAACAAGGTGCTGGGCGACGACAAGGCGTGCGTGGGCAACCCCGTGGGCACCTTCGGCGACTTCCGCAGCCAGATCACCAAGGGCGAGATGACCAGCGGCTTCCGCGCCGGCTGGCAGATGGACTACCCGCAGATCGAGAACTTCCTGACGCCGCTGTACGCCACCGGCGCCAGCTCCAACGACTCGCACTGGAGCAACAAGAAGTTCGACGACCTGCTGAAGCAGGCCGCGGCCGAGCCGGACACCAAGAAGGCGACCAAGCTCTACCAGGACGCCGAGAAGCTGGTGTTCGACGACATGGTCTCCATCCCGCTCTTCTACCAGAACGGCGTCGCCGGCTGGTCGCAGAACGTCTCCGACGTCAAGCTCGACGCCTTCAGCGTCCCGGTCTACACCCAGATCAAGGTCAAGAGCTGACCCGACGCAGCCCCTGAGCGGGCCGCACCGAACCAACCGCTCACGGCGGCAGGGAGCAGCCGGTCACCCGCGCCTCTTCGAAGTCGAGGAGGCCCCGGGCCCGGCTGCCCCCGCGTCGGCGCATTTCTGGAGGACACATGGGGCGCTACGTCGTGCGACGACTGCTCCAGATGGTGCCGGTCTTCATCGGCACCACTTTCCTGATCTTCGTCATGGTCTACGCGCTCGGCGATCCCGTCGCGGCCATGTTCGGAGACCGGACCCCCGACCCGGCGACCGCCGCCCAGATCCGGGAGTCCCTGCACCTGAACGACCCGCTGTGGAGCCAGTACCTGCAGTACATGGCGGGCATCTTCCAGGGCGACTTCGGCACGGCCTTCAACGGCCGCCCGGTCATCGAGCTGATGGGGGACGCCTTCCCCAACACCATCCAGCTCACCCTGGTCGCCTTCGTCATCGAGCTGGTGGTGGGCGTCGGGCTCGGCGTCGTCGCGGGTATGCGCCGCGGCCGTCTGATCGACACCGGCGTGCTGGTCCTCACCCTGTTCGTGATCTCCATCCCGACCTTCGTCACCGGCTATCTGCTGCAGTACTTCGTCGGCGTGAAGTGGGGCGCGCTGCCCCCGTCGGTCTCCACCGAGGTGCGCTTCGAGGAGCTGATCCTCCCCGGCATCGTCCTCGCGGGCGTCTCGCTGGCGTACGTGGCCCGGCTGACCCGCACCTCCATCGCGGAGAACATCCGCTCCGACTACATCCGCACCGCCACCGCCAAGGGCCTGCCGCGCCGCCGCGTGATCAGCGTGCACCTGCTGCGCAACTCCCTGATCCCGGTCGTCACCTTCCTCGGCACCGACATCGGCGGCCTGATGGCCGGCGCCATCGTCACCGAGCGGATCTTCAACCTCCAGGGCGTCGGCTACCAGCTCTACCAGGGCATCCTGCGGCAGAACGCGCCGACCGTCGTCGGCTTCGTGACCGTGCTCGTGGTCGTCTTCCTCGCCGCCAACCTGCTCGTCGACCTGCTCTACGCGGTCCTGGACCCGAGGATCCGGTATGCCTGACGTGATTGACCCCAGCGCCCACACCGCGGCGGCCGTGGCGGCCTCCGAGGTCGTGCGGGGCGAGCAGCAGGACAAGGCCCGCTCCCTCTGGGGCGACGCCTGGACGGACCTGCGCCGTAACCCGATCTTCTACATCTCCGCCGTACTGATCCTCTTCCTCGTCGTCGTCTCGATCTGGCCGAGCCTGCTGACGAGCACCAGCCCGTACGCCTGCGACGTCTCCAAGTCCGCACAGGGCGCGGCCCCCGGCCACCCCTTCGGCTTCGACAAGCAGGGCTGCGATGTCTACGCCCGTACGGTCTACGGCGCCCGCGCCTCCGTCACCGTCGGCATCTGCACCACCCTCCTCGCCGCCGTCCTCGGCTGCGTCATGGGCGGCCTGGCCGGCTTCTTCGGCGGCTGGTGGGACTCGCTGCTCTCCCGGATCGGCGACATCTTCTTCGGCATCCCGATCCTGCTCGGCGGCATCGTCTTCCTGTCCGTCGTCAAGGGCGGCTCGATCTTCACGGTCGTGCTGCTGATGGCCGTGCTCGGCTGGCCGCAGATCGCGCGTATCGCGCGCGGCGCGGTGATCACCGCCAAGCAGCAGGACTACGTGCAGGCGGCCCGCGCGCTCGGCGCGTCCACCCCGCGCATGCTGCTCCGGCACATCGCGCCGAACGCCCTCGCGCCCGTCATCGTCGTGGCGACCATCGCGCTCGGTACGTACATCTCGCTGGAAGCCACTCTGTCGTTCCTCGGCGTCGGCCTGAAGCCGCCGACGGTCTCCTGGGGCATCGACATCTCCCAGGCCGCCACCCAGATCCGTAACGCGCCGCACACCCTGCTGTACCCGGCGGGCGCGCTGTCTCTTACGGTGCTGGCGTTCATCATGCTCGGCGACGCGGTGCGCGACGCCCTCGACCCCAAGCTGCGCTGAGGGAGGCGTACGTGACCACCACCGAGAAGACCGCGGCCGTGCCCGGGCCGCGGACCCCGGAAGCGGCCGGTTCGCCGCTGCTCCAGGTCCGCGACCTGCACGTCGAATTCCACACCCGGGACGGCGTCGTCAAGGCCGTCAACGGCGTCGACTACAGCGTGAGCGCGGGCGAGACGCTCGCCGTGCTCGGCGAGTCCGGCTCCGGCAAGTCCGTCACCGCCCAGGCGATCATGGGCATCCTCGACATGCCGCCGGCGAGGATCCCGCAGGGCGAGATCCTCTTCCGCGGCCAGGACATGCTGACGATGTCCGGCGAGCAGCGCCGGAAGATCCGCGGCGCCAAGATCGCCATGATCTTCCAGGACGCGCTGTCCTCCCTGAACCCGGTGCTCTCCGTCGGCTACCAGCTCGGCGAGATGTTCCGCGTCCACCAGGGTCTGTCCAAGAAGGCCGCGAAGGCCAAGTCCATCGAGCTGATGGACAAGGTCAGGATCCCGGCGGCCGCCAACCGCGTGGGGGACTATCCGCACCAGTTCTCCGGCGGTATGCGCCAGCGCATCATGATCGCGATGGCGCTCGCCCTGGAACCGGACCTGATCATCGCCGACGAGCCCACCACGGCCCTCGACGTGACCGTCCAGGCCCAGGTCATGGACCTCCTCGCGGAGCTGCAGCGCGAGTACCACATGGGCCTGATCCTCATCACCCACGACCTCGGCGTGGTCGCGGACGTGGCCGACAAGATCGCGGTGATGTACGCGGGCCGCATCGTCGAGCAGGCACCCGTGGGCGAGCTGTACAAGAAGCCCGCGCACCCCTACACCCGCGGCCTGCTGGACTCCATCCCGCGCCTGGACCAGAAGGGCCAGGAGCTGTACGCGATCAAGGGCCTGCCGCCCAACCTGCTGAACGCCCCCGGCGGCTGCGCGTTCCACCCGCGCTGCCCCAAGGCGCAGGACATCTGCCGTACGGACGTCCCGGCGCTCGCCCCGGTCGCCGAGGGCCGCGGCAGCGCCTGCCACTTCTGGAAGGAGACGCTCCATGGCTGAGTCCGTCACGAAGAGCACGGACCGCGAGCCGATCCTCCAGGTCCGCAACCTGGTGAAGCACTTCCCGCTCACCCAGGGCGTCCTCTTCAAGAAGCAGGTCGGCGCGGTCAAGGCGGTCGACGGGATCTCCTTCGACCTGTACCGCGGCGAGACGCTCGGCATCGTCGGCGAGTCCGGCTGCGGCAAGTCCACCGTCGCCAAGCTCCTGATGAACCTGGAGCGGGCGACCGCCGGCGAGGTCTTCTACAAGGGCGAGGACATCACCAAGCTCACCGGCCGCGCCCTGAAGGCCGTCCGCCGCAACATCCAGATGGTCTTCCAGGACCCCTACACGTCGCTCAACCCGCGCATGACGGTCGGCGACATCATCGGCGAGCCCTTCGACATCCACCCCGAGGTGGCCCCGAAGGGCGACCGCCGGCGCAAGGTCCAGGAGCTGCTGGACGTGGTCGGGCTGAACCCGGAGTACCTCAACCGGTACCCGCACCAGTTCTCCGGCGGCCAGCGCCAGCGCATCGGCATCGCCCGCGGCCTCGCGCTCAACCCCGAGATCATCATCTGCGACGAGCCGGTCTCCGCGCTCGACGTCTCGGTACAGGCCCAGGTCATCAACCTGATGGCCCGCCTTCAGGACGAGTACGACCTCTCCTACCTCTTCATCGCGCACGACCTCTCCGTCGTCCGGCACATCTCCGACCGCGTCGGCGTGATGTACCTGGGCCGGATGGCCGAGATCGGCACGGACGAGGAGATCTACGAGCACCCCACCCACCCGTACACCCAGGCCCTCCTCTCGGCCGTCCCGGTCCCCGACCCGGAGGCCCGCGGCGGGCGTGAGCGGATCATCCTCAGCGGCGACGTGCCCTCCCCGGCCAACCCGCCGTCCGGCTGCCGCTTCCGCACCCGCTGCTGGAAGGCCCAGGACAAGTGCGCCGAGGAGACCCCTCTCCTCGCCGTCCCCGAGGTCCTGAAGGACACCGACTCCCTCGCGGCCCACGAGTCGGCCTGCCACTTCGCGGAGGAGAAGGACGTGGTGGGCGCGGCCTGACGCCCGCACTTCCACCTTCGAGGCGCCCGGAGCACTCCGCTCCGGGCGCTTCGTGCGTTCGGGGGGATTGTGCGGCGTGGCGTGCTCGGACGGGGGAGGTCCGGGTGCGGGGGCGCCTTCTCTGGGCTGTTATGTGGGCCTACGTACCTATTGGTCGGAGGAGGCACCGGATGCGTGGAGCCACCCGTGCGAAGTGGGCGGTGGGAACGGTGGCCGTCGCCCTCGTGGCGACGGCGTGTGGTGGCGGCGGGGGCGGCGGTGGCGGGGACGGCAAGGGGGTCCTCAGCTCGTCCTGGGGGGACCCGCAGAACCCCCTGGAGCCCGCCAATACGAACGAGGTGCAGGGCGGCAAGGTCCTCGACATGATCTTCCGGGGGCTCAAGCGGTACGACCCGGAGACCGGCGCGGCCAAGGACATGCTCGCCCAGAAGATCGAGACCAAGGATCAGCAGAATTACACGGTCACGATCAAAAAGGGCTGGAAGTTCAGTAATGGGGAGCCGGTCACCGCGCGGTCGTTCGTGGATGCCTGGAATTACGGGGCGCTGATCGACAACAACCAGAAGAACGCGTATTTCTTCGGGTACATCGAGGGGTACGAGAAGGTTCATCCGGAGAGCGGCAAGTCCAGCGCCAAGACGCTTTCCGGGCTGAAGGTGAAGGACGACCGGACCTTTACCGTGCGGCTCAACCAGAAGTTCTCCACCTGGCCGCAGACGCTCGGCTATCCCGCCTTCGCGCCGCTGCCGCGCGCCTTCTTCAAGGACCACGACGGCTGGCTGAAGAAGCCGGTCGGGAACGGGCCGTACAAGGTCGAGTCCTACACCAAGGGCTCGGCGATGAAGCTGCGGAAGTGGGGCGGGTACAAGGGCCCGGACAAGGCCCGGAACGGCGGCGTGGACCTGCGGGTCTACACCGACAACAACACCGCCTACACCGATCTGCAGGCCGGCAATCTCGACCTCAGCGACGACATTCCCGCCGCGCAGCTGAAGAACGCGAAGGCGGACCTCGGTGACCGGTACATCAATCAGCCCGCCGGGATCATCCAGACCCTGACCTTTCCCATGTACGACCCGAAGTGGGGGTCGGAGAAGATGGCGAAGGTACGGCAGGGGCTGTCCATGGCCATCGACCGCAAGACGATCACGCGGCAGATCTTCCAGAACACCCGCACCCCGGCCAGTGACTGGACCTCGCCGGTGCTCAAGGCCGACGGCGGGTATCAGGCAGGGCTGTGCGGAAAGGCGTGCGAGTACAAGCCGGCCGAGGCGCGCAAGCTCATCAAGGAGGGCGGCGGGCTGCCCGGCGGCAAGGTCACCGTCACGTACAACGCCGACACCGGCTCGCACAAGGACTGGGTCGACGCGCTCTGCAACAGCGTCAACAAGGTGCTGAAGAACGACAAGGCGTGCGTGGGAAATCCGGTGGGGACCTTCGCGGATTACCGGAATCAGATCACGGCGAAGAAGATGAAGGGGCCGTTCCGGGCCGGGTGGCAGATGGACTATCCGCTCATTCAGAACTTCCTGCAGCCGATGTACTACACCGACGCCTCCTCCAACGACGGAAAGTACAGCAACAAGCGGTTCGACAAGCTGGTCGACGCGGCCAACGCGGAGACCGACCGGCAGGCGGCGGTGCAGAAGTTCCAGGACGCGGAGAAGGTGCTGGCGAAGGACATGCCGGTGATCCCGCTCTGGTACCAGAACGGCAGCGGCGGCTACACCGACCGGCTGAGCGATGTGAGACTCAATCAGTTCAGCGTGCCCGTCTACGACCGGATCAAGGTCGGCAGCTGACCTCATGGGACGCTACGTCATCCGGCGGCTGCTCCAGATGATCCCGGTGTTCATCGGCAGCACGTTCCTGATCTTCTTCATGGTGTACGCGCTGGGGGACCCGGTCGCCGCGATGTTCGGCGACCGCGCCCCCGACCCCGCCACCGCGGCGCGCATCCGCGAGGAACTCCTCCTCGACCAGCCGCTGTGGAAGCAGTACCTGCACTACATGGGCCAGATCTTCCGCGGGGACTTCGGCACCGCCTTCAACGGGCAGCCGGTCACCGAGCTGATGGGCACCGCCTTCCCGGTCACCCTGCGGCTGACCCTGGTCGCCATCGTCATCGAGATCATCGTCGGCATCACCCTCGGGGTGCTGAGCGGGCTGCGCCGCGGGCGCGCGCTGGACACCTCGGTCCTCGTCTTCACCCTGGTCGTGGTGTCCATCCCGACCTTCGTCAGCGGCTATGTGCTGCAGTTCCTGCTGGGCGTGAAGTGGGGCTGGGTGAAGCCGACGGTCTCCACCGACGCGTATCTGGACGAGCTGCTGCTGCCCGGCGTGGTGCTCGCGCTGGTCTCCCTCGCGTACGTCACCCGGCTGACCCGCACCTCGCTCGCAGAGAACGCCCGCGCGGACTATGTGCGGACGGCGGTGGCCAAGGGGCTGCCGCGGCGCCGGGTCGTCACCCGGCACCTGCTGCGGAACTCGCTGATCCCGGTGATCACCTTCATCGGCACGGACATCGGCCAGCTGATGGGCGGCGCCATCGTCACCGAGCGGATCTTCAACATCCACGGCGTCGGCTTCCAGCTCTACCAGGGCATCCTGCGGCAGAACTCGCCCACCGTCGTCGGCTTCGTCACCGTCCTCGTGCTGGTCTTCCTCTTCGCCAACCTCGTCGTCGACCTGCTGTACGCCGTCCTCGACCCGAGGATCCGCTATGCCTGAGCGCTACGTACCCAAAGAAGCGGTCACCCACGGGGACGGCGGCCCCACCGCCCTGGCGATGGCCGAGGCGGAGACGCTGGAGGGCGGCCGGAACGGCCGGGGCGGGAGCCCGCGCGACAAGCCGCGCAGCCTGTGGGGCGACGCCTGGCGCGACCTGCGGCGCAACCCCGTCTTCCTGGTCTCGGCTCTGATCATCCTCTTCCTGGTCGTCATCGCGATCTGGCCGCAGCTGATCGCCGACGGGAACCCCTACCGCGCGGACCTCTCCAAGGCCCAGGAAGGCTCCGCGCCCGGCCACCCCTTCGGCTTCGACACCCAGGGGCGGGACGTCTACACCCGTACCGTCTACGGCGCGCGCGCCTCCATCACCGTCGGCGTCTGCGCCACCGCGGGCGCGGCCCTCCTCGGCAGCGTCCTCGGCGGTCTCGCCGGCTTCTTCGGCGGCTGGTGGGACGCGCTGCTCTCGCGCCTCGCCGACATCTTCTTCGGCATCCCCGTGCTGCTCGGCGGCCTGGTCTTCCTGTCCGTCGTGACCAGCAAGACGGTGTGGCCCGTGGTCGGCTTCATCGTGCTGCTCGGCTGGCCGCAGATCGCCCGGATCGCCCGCGGCTCCGTCGTCACCGCCAAACAGAACGACTACGTCCAGGCCGCGCGGGCGCTCGGCGCCTCCCCCGGCCGGCTGCTGCTCCGCCACATCGCGCCCAACGCCGTGGCCCCCGTCATCGTCGTCGCCACCATCGCGCTGGGCACCTACATCTCCCTGGAGGCCACGCTGTCCTACCTCGGCGCGGGCCTGAAGCCGCCCACCGTCTCCTGGGGCATCGACATCTCCACCGCCTCCACCTACATCCGCAACGCGCCGCACATGCTGCTGTACCCGGCGGGCGCGCTGTCGATCACGGTGCTGGCGTTCATCATGCTCGGCGACGCGGTGCGCGACGCCCTCGACCCCAAGCTGCGCTGAGGAGGCGGAGACCGCCGATGGCTACCGCGACGAACCCCCAGGCGGGGCCGGACCCGGGCGCGGCGCCGCCCGCGCTGCTCGACGTGCGCGACCTGTACGTGGAGTTCCGCACCCGCGACGGCGTCGCCAAGGCCGTCAACGGCGTCAACTACCGCGTCGACGCGGGCGAGACGCTCGCCGTGCTCGGCGAGTCCGGGTCCGGCAAGTCCGTCACCGCCCAGGCCGTCATGGGCATCCTCGACTCGCCGCCCGGCTTCGTCACCGGCGGCGAGATCCTCTTCCAGGGCCGGGACCTGCTCAAGGCCGCGCCCGAGGAGCGGCGCAAGGTCCGCGGCGCCCGGATGGCGATGATCTTCCAGGACGCGCTCTCCTCGCTGAACCCCGTGCTGTCGGTCGGCGCGCAGCTCGGCGAGATGTACGAGGTCCACCAGGGCCTGAAGCGGAAGGAGGCGCGGGCCAGGGCCGTGGAGCTGATGGACCGGGTGAAGATCCCGGCCGCGCGCAGCCGGGTGGGGGACTATCCGCACCAGTTCTCCGGCGGTATGCGCCAGCGCATCATGATCGCGATGGCGCTGGCCCTGGAGCCGGACCTGATCATCGCCGACGAGCCGACGACGGCGCTGGACGTGACGGTCCAGGCGCAGGTGATGGACCTGCTGGCCGACCTCCAGCGCGAGTACGACATGGGGCTGATCCTGATCACCCACGACCTGGGCGTGGTCGCGGACGTCGCCGACCGGATCGCGGTGATGTACGCGGGCCGGATCGTCGAACACGCGCCCGTGCACGACCTCTACCGGGCCCCGGCCCACCCGTACACCCGCGGCCTGCTGGACTCCATCCCGCGGCTGGACCAGAAGGGCCAGGAGCTGTACGCGATCAAGGGCCTGCCGCCGAGCCTGACCGCCATCCCGCCCGGCTGCCCGTTCCACCCGCGCTGCCCCCGGGCCCGCGACGTGTGCACCACGGACCGCCCGCCCCTGTACGACGTGGCACCGGGCCGCTCGAGTGCCTGCCACTTCTGGGAGGAGACCGTGCGTGACGAGGAGCCGCCGCATGACCGCTGAGGCCATTCTCGAAGTGCGGGACCTGGTCAAGCACTACCCGCTGACCCAGGGCGTCGTCCTGAAGAAGCAGGTCGGCGCGGTCAAGGCGGTCGACGGCGTCTCCTTCGACCTGCGCGAGGGCGAGACGCTCGGCATCGTGGGGGAGTCCGGCTGCGGCAAGTCCACCGTCGCCAAGACGCTGGTCGGCCTGGAGCGGCCGACCGCGGGGGCGATCCGCTACCGCGGCGAGGACATCGGCAAGCTGTCCGGGCGCGCCCTGAAGGCGGTGCGCCGCAACATCCAGATGGTCTTCCAGGATCCGTACACCTCCCTCAACCCCCGCATGACGGTCGGCGACATCATCGGCGAGCCGTACGACATCCATCCGGAGGTGGCCCCGAAGGGCGACCGGCGGCGCCGGGTGCAGGAGCTGCTGGACGTGGTCGGGCTGAACCCGGAGTACGTCAACCGGTACCCGCACCAGTTCTCCGGCGGGCAGCGGCAGCGGATCGGCATCGCGCGGGGGCTGGCCCTGCGGCCCGAGATCATCGTCGCGGACGAGCCGGTCTCGGCGCTGGACGTCTCCGTACAGGCGCAGGTGGTGAACCTGCTGGAGCGCCTGCAGGACGAGTTCGACCTGAGTTACGTCTTCATCGCGCACGACCTGTCGGTGGTGCGGCACATCTCGGACCGGGTGGCCGTGATGTACCTGGGCCGGATCGTGGAGACCGGCACCGAGGACGAGATCTACGGGCACCCCACGCACCCGTACACCCAGGCGCTGCTGTCCGCCGTTCCCGTCCCGGACCCCGAGGCGCGCGAGCACCGCGAGCGCATCCTGCTGACCGGGGACGTGCCGTCGCCGGCCGATCCGCCGTCCGGCTGCCGCTTCCGGACTCGGTGCTGGAAGGCACAGCCGGTCTGTGCCGATGTCGTGCCGCCGCTCGATGTCCCCGAATGGTTCGCGGGGGCCGCGGGGCCGGCGCACCCCTCCGCTTGCCACTTCGCGGAGGAGCGCCATGTCGTGCCGAGTGAGTAGCCGGCTGCCGCGCCGTCGTGGCCGTTCGCGCAGTTCCCCGCGCCCCTGAGGGGGCGCGGGGAACTGCGCGAGCAATCGGTATGGCGGGATGGTCGGCCACCGTCCTTGCCCACCGCGGCGGGCGGGCCGTCAGTCCGGATCCGAGGACTTCTCGATCGCCGCCAGCGCCGGGTCCAGGACAATGTCCTCATCGCGCGCAGCGATCGTCGGTTCCTCCGGAAAGTGGCAGGCCGTCAGATGCCCGGCCGCATTCCCCGCGATCTGGAGGAGCGGCGGCTCCTCAGCGGCGCACTTGTCCTGCGCCTTCCAGCACCGCGTGCGAAAGCGGCAGCCGGAGGGCGGGTTCACGGGCGACGGCACATCGCCCGCGAGCCGGATCCGCTCGCGATCGTCCTCGCCCTCACCGGCCAGCCGGGCTTCCGGCACCGCGGAGAGCAGCGCGTGCGTGTACGGGTGGCGGGGCCGGGAGTAGATGGACTCGCGGTCGCCGACCTCGACGATCTTGCCGAGATACATCACCGCGACCCGCTGGCTGAAGTGCCGCACGATCGCCAGGTCGTGGGCGATGAAGAGGAACGCGATGCCCAGCTCGCGCTGGAGTTCCTGGAGGAGGTTGACGACCTGCGCCTGGATGGAGACGTCCAGCGCGGAGACCGGCTCGTCGGCGACGATCAGCTTCGGTTCCAGGGCGAGCGCGCGGGCCACGCCGATGCGCTGCCGCTGGCCGCCGGAGAACTCGTGCGGGAAGCGGTTGTAGTGCTCCGGGCTGAGGCCGACGGTCTCCAGCAGCTCGCGGACCTTCTTCTCGCGGCCGCCGGGCGGGTTGATCCCGTTGATCTCCATCGGGCCGCCGATGATCGTGCCGACGGTCTGCCGCGGGTTCAGCGAGGAGTACGGGTCCTGGAAGATCATCTGGATCTCGGACCGGACCGGCGCGAGCTGCTTGCGGTTCGCGTGGGTGATGTCCTGGCCCCGGTAGGCGATCTTGCCGCTGGTGGGCTCCAGGAGGCGGGTCAGCAGCCGGCCCGTCGTGGACTTGCCGCAGCCCGACTCGCCGACCAGGCCGAAGGTCTCACCGGCGTGCACGGTCAGGTCGAGCCCGTCCACCGCCTGTACGGCGCCGATCTTCCGCCGGAACGGAAAGCCGCCCATGATCGGAAAGTGCTTGGTCAGGCCCTCCGTGACCAGCAGTGGCTCGCCCGTCGGGACGGCTTCGCGGGGAGCGGGCAGGGTGACGTCTTTGGCTTCACTCATGATGGTCGTCGCTCCCTAGCCCAACCGGGGCTTGATCTGCTCGGTGAAGAAGGTGTGCTTCTGCTCGGCGGTGAGGTGGCAGGCCGAGGCGCGCCCCGGTGCCAGCAGCGGCCGCTCGTCGGCGCAGCGATTGCCGCCCACCTCCGAGGTGAACGCGCAGCGCGGGTGGAAGGGGCAGCCGGTCGGCGGGTTGAGCAGGCTCGGCGGGGAGC
Source organism: Streptomyces sp. NPDC000151 (assembly GCF_040301705.1). Classification (NCBI taxonomy): domain Bacteria; kingdom Bacillati; phylum Actinomycetota; class Actinomycetes; order Kitasatosporales; family Streptomycetaceae; genus Streptomyces; species Streptomyces sp. NPDC000151. The sequence continues at coordinate 13,397 of NZ_JBEPFC010000121.1, forward strand.
CGGGGATCGGGTTCAGCGGCTCGTCGACGCTGGCCGACAGGCGCGGCATCGAGCCCAGCAGGCCCCAGGCGTAGGGGTGCTGCGGCGCGGTGAGGATGTCCTTGACCGTGCCGCGCTCGACCGCCCGCCCCGCGTACATCACCAGCAGCTCGTCGGCCATGTTGGCGACCACGCCGAGGTCGTGGGTGATCAGGATGATCGCCGAGCCGAACTCCTGCTGGAGGTCCTTGAGGAGGTCCAGGATCTGGGCCTGGACGGTGACGTCGAGCGCGGTGGTCGGCTCGTCGGCGATGAGCAGCGCGGGGTTGCAGACCAGGGACATGGCGATCATGGCGCGCTGGCGCATGCCGCCGGAGAACTGGTGCGGGTAGTCGTCCACCCGCAGGTTCGGCTGCGGGATGCCGACCTTGGTCAGCATCTCGATGGCGCGCTGCCGGCCCTCGCGCTTGTTCGCGCCGGTGTGCTTCATGAACGGCTCGGCGATCTGCCGGCCCACCGTGTAGTACGGCGAGAGCGCCGTCAGCGGGTCCTGGAAGATCATCGCCATCTTGTTGCCGCGGAGCTTCTGGAGCGTGCGCTCGCGGGCGCCGGTCAGCTCCTGGCCGTCCAGCGTGATCTCGCCGGCGATCTCGGTGGAGGCGGGGTTGTGCAGGCCCAGGATGGCGAGGTTGGTCACCGACTTGCCGGAGCCGGACTCGCCGACGATGCCGAGCGTCTGGCCCTTGCGCAGGTCGAAGGAGAGCCCGTCGACGGCCTTGACGATGCCGTCCTCGGTGGAGAACCGCACGTACAGGTCGCGTACCGACAGGAAGGGGTCCGATCCGGTCGGGACCGGTGCGCCTTCGGTCTTGGTGAGTGTGGTCACTGGGGGCTCTCCTAGGACAGGCGCACGCGCGGGTCGATGAACGCGTAGCAGGCGTCGACGATGATGTTGAAGAGGACGATGAAGGCCGCCGCAAACAGCATCACGCCCATGACCATGGGCAGGTCGGTCTCCTGCACGGACTTCACCGCGAGGGTGCCCAGGCCGGGCAGGGCGAAGGTCTGCTCCGTGATCATCGCGCCGCCGAAGAGCGACCCGAGGTCGATGCCGAAGATGGTGACGATGGGGATCAGCGAGCCGCGCCAGGCGTAGCGGAAGAAGACCGTCCGCTGGGACATGCCCTTGGCGCGGGCGGTGCGGACGTGTTCCTCGGCCAGCTGCTCGATCATCGAGGAGCGCGCCATACGGGTGTACTGCGCGGTGAAGATGATCGACAGCACGCACCAGGGGATCAGCAGCCCCATGAACCAGGCCGCTGGATTTTCCGTGAAGTTGACGTATTTCGGCTGCCCCAGGATCTCCAGGTTGTACACCAGCAGGGCCAGCACGATGGGGCCGATGAAGTAGATCTGCATCGAGCTGAGCACCAGCGAGGCGGAGCTGAAGACCTTGTCGATCAGCTTGCCCTGCTTCCAGGCGGCCATCATGCCGGTGCCCAGGCCGATCGTGAGGAAGACCGCGGCGCCGCCGATGGTCAGCGAGAGCGTCGTCGGGAAGCGGTCGACGATCGTGTTCCAGACCGGGTCGCCGTTGGCGAAGGAGTAGCCGAAGCACGGGGCCGGGCACGGTCCCTGGGCGAAGTCGCGCCCGGTCACGATGCCGGACATGAAGTCCCAGTACTGGACCGGGATCGGCTTGTCCATGCCGAGGTTCTTGTGAATCAGGGCGATGGCGTCCGGGGTGCAGTTCTTTCCGCAGGACAGCAGCGCGGGATCCCGTGGTGCGGCGAAGAACAGGAAGAAGGTGAACGCGCTGATCAACAGCAGGATCACGAGCGCGCCGAGGGACCGGCGGAAGAGAAAACGAAGCATGGCAGATCGCAGCTCTCGTGGGGCAGCGGAAGGAGGTGGGTGGGGACCGCGCGGTGTGCCCGTCCGGTCCGGGCGGGCACACCGGGCGCCAGGATTACCGGCGCGAGGGCACGGCTACTTCTTGAGGAACAGCTTCGTCGGGTCGACCCCGCTGATGACGTCGTTGTTCACGACGCCACCGACCTTGGAACCGTGCAGCTGGATCTGCTTGTAGTAGAAGGTCGGGATCGCCGGCAGGTCCTCCTTGAGGATCTTCTCGTTGAGCTTGAACCACTCCTCGGACGCCTTCTCCTGGTCGGACATCTTGGAGATGCGGTCCATCTCCTTGCTGACCGCCGGGTTGTTGTAGTGCGAGTAGTTCGGCGAGCCGTCCTGGACCTGCCGGCCGTCCATGGTGGGCGGCAGCACGGTCGAGGCGCTCGGCCAGTCCGCGCCCCACGCCGACGCGTAGATGTCGAACTTGTTGTCGACCTTGCCGATCACGTCGTAGTACGTGTCGGAGGGCAGGTCCTTCGGCTGGACGTCGAAGCCGGCCTTCTTGAGGTTGTCGACGATCGAGACCGAGTACTTCTGCGGCTCGGGCGAGTTCATGTAGGCGAAGGTGATCTTCATGCCGGTCTTGCCGGCGTCCTTCAGGATCTTCTTCGCCTTCGCCACGTCACCCAGCGGCTTCTTCAGCTTGCCGTAGGGGTCGATGTCCTTGAAGCCGGTGACCGTCGGGCTGACGTAGCTGCCGGCCAGCTCGCCGCCGCCCGGGGTGCCGTAGGCGTCCAGTACGGCCTGCGTCGGCATCGCGTAGGCGAGGGCCTCGCGGACCTTCTTGTCCTTGATCCGCTTCATGTTGAAGTTGATGACGCCGACGTAGGGCTGGTAGCCCGAGGTCGAGCGCTTCTTGACCTTCGGGTCGTTGGCCACGGTCTGCATGCTGGCCGCGTCGACCTGGTTGTTGAAGCTGACCGCCGTCTGGTTGTCGGCGTTGTCCGCGATCAGTCGCTGGGTCGAGTCGGGGTAGGACACGCCGAACTGGATGTCGAACTTGTCGACGTACTGGTGGCGGGAGTTGTCCGTCTTCGGGTCCCACGCGGTGTTGCGGACCAGCGTCATGCCCTTGCCGGACTTGAAGGACCCCGGCTTGATCTTGTACGGGCCCGAGGACTGCGGGGCCTTGTCGTACTTCTCCTTGGTGTCCTTCTTCTCCTGCACCGCCGCGTAGCCCGCCATGGCCAGGGCGTAGGGCAGGTCGGGGTGCGGCGACTTGAAGTGGAAGACGACGGTCTTGTCGTCCGGCGTCTCAAGGACGCTGTCGGGGAGGTGCTTGCCCTTGTACGGGCCGTCCTTCAGGAGCTTGCGGTAGTCCGTGGAGTCCGCGAGCCACTGCTGGAGGTAGTACGGGCCGTCGGTGATGAAGGGGGCGAAGGACCGCTCGACGGAGTGCCGGATGTCCTTGGCGGTGATCGGCGAGCCGTCCTCCCACTTCACCCCGTCCTTCAGGGTGTACTTCCAGGTCTTGCCGCCGTCGGAGGACTGGCCGCTGTCCGTGGCGAGGTCACCGACGATGGTGTACTTGCCCTTGTTGTCCATGTGGTAGGTCGTCAGCTTGCGGAACAGCAGCGTGGCGAGCGCGCCCTCGTCGCTGACGTAGATCTGCGCCGGGTCCAGGTGCGAGTAGGTGTCGCGCTGGTAGACCTTGATCGTGCCGCCCTTCTGGGCGCCCGGCACCTCCTCGGCCGCCCCCTTGGACGCCGCGGCGTTGCCGAAAGCGATCTGCGCGCGCTGCTTCTCCGCGCCCGTGCGGTCGTTGCCGCCGCCCGTGCCGGTGCCCGCGCCGCTGCTGCACGCGGTGAGGACCAGCGCGCCTGCGGCCAGCGCGACGAGGGTGGCGTGAGTTCTGCGCGTACGGTTGCTGCTCATGACGGTGTATGCACCTGCCTGTCGTTGTTCCGTTGCTGCTGCCTGACTCGTGCGGTGCCGGGGTGGCAGCACCCCCCACGGAACGGATCTCATCGAGCCCGCTTCGGGTCGAAAGCGTCCCGGACCGAGTCCCCGAGCAGGTTGAAGGCGACGATGAAGATCACCATCGCCAGACCCGGGAAGAACAAGTACGTGATGTCGTTGCGGTAGTAGTCGGCGGCGTTGGCGAACATCCGGCCCCAGTCCGGGGTGGGCTCGACGTAGCCGACGCCCAGGAAGGACAGGCCCGCGATGGACGTCACGAAGTTCGGGAGCATGTACGTCGTCTGGACCAGGATCGGGGTCACCACGTTCGGCAGCAGCTCGCGCCGGATGATGCGGGCGGGCGAGGCGCCGGAGACCTTCGCGGCCTCGATGAACTCCCGTTCCCGCAGCGACAGGACCTGTCCGCGCAGCAGGCGGGCCAGGCTCATCCAGCCGAGGAACCACATCACCAGGATCAGGATGATCGCGCGCAGCCAGGTCGGCATGGCGTCCTCGGGGGCCACGACGATGGCGGCCACGACGGGGACGAAGGCGACGAAGAACAGCTGGTTCGGGAATGCCATCAGCAGGTCGATGAAGCGGCCGATGAAGTAGTCGATCTTGCCGCCGAAGTAGCCGGCCGCCACGCCCAGCAGGATGGCGGTGAGCACCGAGGCGATGGTGATCGCGACCGCGGTGTACAGCGTGGTGCGGATGCCGTAGACGAGCTGCATGAACACGTCCCGGCCCAGGGTCGGTTCGATGCCGAACCAGAACTCGCTGGAGATGCCGCCGTTGGGCTGCGTCGGGTAGCCGTTGGTCAGCAGGCCCGGCGTGATCATGCCGTACCGCGTGTAGGGGTCCTTGCCGTACAGCGCGGAGATCACAGGGGCCAGCAGGCCGACGGCGAAGAAGAACAGCACGACGTAGGCGCTGATCACTCCGGTCCGGTCACGCTTGAAGCGCGCCCACATCAATTGGCCCGGCGAACGGCCGACCAATTCGCCGCCCTTGCGGTCCTTTCCCTTGCTCAGCCCATCGGGTCCAAGTCCTGGGGTGTCGGTCTTGGAAACCGCGGTCTGGGATGGACTAGTCATCGCGAAGTGCCCCCGCGCCGAGTTCTCTTGGAACATGAAGCGGCACAGAGTTGCACCGCTGGTTGAGCGGACTTTCGCAAGTGATTTACGGCGGAGTCAAGAGTCTGCGGACGGACCGTAGCCACCTTGTTCGCTTCTTGAGCGAAGATTGCGCAGATTGACGCCCCGGCGTGCTTGACAGTTACCGGAGGTGTACGGCATGGGGGACATTTCGTCCCCAACATCCTTAACAAGACGGACACTTGGCTGTCGCAGCACCGATATACGAACGCGCCATCCTTGACAGCGTACGGCCGTGCGGGTGCCGTTGACCGGCCGGGGAGGCCAACAGCTTCCCCGGCCGGTCGCTTTTCGCCCCGTTCCGTGCCACGCCCGCGTGCACATATCCATGCGGCGGGGCACACGTTTCTCCGGTACTAGGAGAGGCCCAGGCTCCGCTTGAGGAATGCGACTTGCAGAAGGAGTAGGTTTTCGGCCACCTGTTCCTGTGGCGTCATATGGGTCACGCCGGACAACGGGAGTACCTCGTGCGGCCGGCCCGCCGCCAGCAGCGCCGAGGAGAACCGCAGCGAATGTGCCACGACCACGTTGTCGTCGGCCAGCCCGTGAATGATCATCATCGGCCGGTGCTGCTCGGCCGCTTCCACCAGGCCCGCGTCGGTGACCAGGGAATTCCGTACGTAGGAGGCCGGATCCTCGTCCGGGTGGCCCATGTACCGCTCGGTGTAGTGCGTGTCGTACAGCCGCTGGTCGGTGACGGGCGCGCCCACCACCGCCGCGTGGAAGACGTCCGGGCGGCGCAGCGCGGCCAGTCCGGCGAGGTACCCGCCGAAGGACCAGCCGCGGATGGCCACCCGGTCCAGGTCCAGCGGGAAGCGCTCCGCCAGTGCGTGCAGCGCGTCCACCTGGTCCTCCAGCGCCACCTCCGCGACCCGCCGCGAGATCGCCTTCTCCCAGGCGGGGGAGCGGCCCGGCGTGCCCCGGCCGTCCGCGACCACCACGGCGAAGCCCTGGTCGGCGAACCACTGCGAGGTGAGGAAGACGTTGTGCGCCGCCAGCACCCGCTGCGCGTGCGGCCCGCCGTACGGGTCCAGCAGCACCGGCAGCGGCCCGTCCCCCTCCTCGTAACCGGTCGGCAGCAGGACGGCGCACGGGATGTCCCGCTCGCCCGCCGTCACGAACCGCGGCCGGGCGGTGAGTACGGGCGTCTCGGCGTGCGAGGGGATCTCCGCGAGCCGGGTCTCCTTGCCGTCGTCGCTCAGCCGCAGGACCTCCACCTGCGCCCCGGGCCGCTCCGCGCACATGTGCGACACGACCGCCACCTCGCCCACCCGTACCGCGGAGGAGTACGAGGCGTACGGGCGCTCCGTCACCCGCTCCCAGCCGCCCTGGTCGCCGCTGCCGCGGTACCAGGCCCGGTAGATCCCGATGTCGTGCAGGTCTTCGGCGCTCGCCGAGAACAGGACATCTTCCTGGCCGATGTCGAGCACCCCGCGCACGTGCAGCGGCGCGGACGTCAGCGGCCGGTCCCCGACGAAGAGCTTGCGCGCGCCGCCCTCGTCGGCGATCCGCACCAGCCGCCGGTCCGGCGTCCAGGCCGGCACGCCCGGGTACGGCTCGACCCACACCGGGTCCTCGTCGGCGTGCACGAGGCGCGTCGCGCCGGTATCGGTGTCGACCGCCAGATAGCGCTGGGAGCGCTGGTCGCGGGACTGCACCAGGAGCAGCGGCGGGCCGGCGGGCGACCAGTGCACCCGGGCCAGATACGGGTAGCGCTCGCGGTCCCAGACGACGTCCGTGCGCTCCCCGTCCAGGCCCAGCAGGGCGAGCGTGACCTCGGCGTTGGGGGTGCCGGCCGCCGGGTAGGCGACCTCGGCGGGCGCCTTGTCCGGGTGCGCCGGGTCGGCGATCCACCAGCGCCGTACGGGGGCGTCGTCGACCCGCGCGGCCAGCAGCCGGTCGCTCTCCGGCGACCACCAGAAGCCGCGGTACCGGCTCATCTCCTCGGCCGCGATGAACTCCGCGAGACCCCAGGTCACGCCCGGCCCGTCCGGCGCCGCCAGCGCCCGGTCGCCGTCCGCCGTGCCCTCGCCCGCCACGGGGACGACGCGCAGCGCGCCCTCCGCCACGTACGCGACGTACCGGCCGTCGGGGGACGGGCGCGGGTCCACCACCGGGCCGGGAACGGGCAGTTCGCGGCAGGTGCCGGCGCGCAGCTCGGAGACGAACAGCCGTCCGGAGAGGGGGAAGGCGGCCAGTTCCACGGCCGCGTCGGTGGCGTAGCCGACCACGCCGGCCGAGCCCTCGCGGGTCCGCTCGCGACGCGCCTTCTCCTGCGGAGACAGTTCCTCGTCGGTGCCGCCCAGCAGCCCCGCCGGGTCGGCGGCGGGGTACTCGCGCCCGGCGTCAAGGTCATGGACCCACAACAGATTCGCCCGATCGGTGCCGGATCGGGAACGGAGGAAGACGACGCGCGTACCATCCGGCGAGATGCTGAAGCCGCGCGGCACGCCCAGGCTGAAGCGCTGGGTGCGCGCGTGCTGCCGGGGAAATGAGAGCTGTCCGGTCATGGGCCCGAGCGTAAGGGCCGCGGGGCTCACCGCGACCGCACTCGTCAAGATCGTGTGCGCCCCCACTCTGCAACCGTGCACCGGCATATGCGTGGGCATCGATAGTTATGATCGCTGGGGCGTGTGGGTATGGAGCCATTGGCCAAAGGGCCGGGGCCGTACCTGCCCAATCCTGTTCCGTCCGTGCGTACTTGGAGGTGACCGCCGTGGCACTCTCGATTTCGGCGGTGGTGCTGCTGGCGATCATCGTCTTCCTGCTGGTGAAGAAGTCAGGCTTGAAGGCGGGCCACGCAGTCGTCTGCATACTGCTGGGGTTCTACATCGCGAGCTCGTCCATCGCGCCGACCATCAGAGAGTTCACCACCAACGTCGCGGGGATGATCGGTGGCATCAAGTTCTGACCGCGATGTGCTGACCGTGATGTTCCGTGATGTGACGTGTTGTTCCGACCGTGATGGGCCGACTGTGACGTTCCGGCCATGACATGCCGATCGTGACGTTCTGAGTGTGACGTTCCGATCGTGAGCGCAGGCGTGCGGGCCCGACCGGGTGGATCATCCGGTCGGGTTCTCCGTGCCGCACGTACGGCTCGTACGCTGTCCCCATGTCCGACCTTCCCGCCCGCCGTCTGTTGCTGGTGCACGCGCACCCGGACGACGAGTCGATCAACAACGGCGCCACCATGGCCAAATACGCGGCCGAGGGCGCCCTCGTCACGCTGGTGACCTGCACTCTCGGCGAGGAGGGCGAGGTCATCCCGCCGCACCTCGCGCATCTGGCCGCCGACAAGGACGACGTGCTCGGCCCGTACCGCAGCGGCGAACTGGCCGCCGCCATGGCCGAGCTGGGCGTCACCGACCACCGTCTGCTCGGCGCTCCCGGCCGCTACCGCGACTCCGGGATGATGGGCGCGCCCCAGAACGACCGCCCGGACGCCTTCTGGCAGGCCGACCTGGACACGGCCGCCGGCGACCTGGTCGCCGTGGTCCGCGAGGTGCGCCCGCAGGTCCTGCTCACCTACGACCCGGACGGCGGCTACGGCCACCCCGACCACATCCAGGCCCACCGGGTCGCGATGCGCGCCGCCGACCTGGCCGCCGATCCCGCCTTCCGGCCGGAGCTCGGCGCGGCCCATGTGATCGAGAAGATCTACTGGAACTGCAATCCGCGCTCCGTCGTCGAGGAGGGCTTCGAGCGGCTGCGCGCGGCCGGGCTGTCCTTCCCCGGCGTCGCCGCCGTGGACGACGTCCCCGGAGTGGTGCCGGACGCCGAGGTCACCGCCTCGATCGCGGCCGCGCCCGAGCACGGCGCGGCCAAGGCCGCGGCGATGCGCGCGCACGTCACCCAGATCGCCGTGGACGGCCCCTTCTTCGCGCTCTCCAACGACCTCGGCCAGCCGCTGTTCGGCACCGAGCACTACCGTCTCGTGCGCGGCACGTCCGGCGCGCGGGAGGGCGAACGCGAGGACGACCTCTTCGCGGGCGTACGGACGCAGGACGGGCCGGGGACGGCATCGGACACGAGGGAGACGGCACGATGAGCGGCAAGGACGGGGCGGACAAGCGCAGCCGGGCGTCCGGCGGCGGAGGTGCCGGGGGTGCCGCGGCCGAGGCCCCGCGGCAGCCGGAGACGCCCCCCGGCGGCGCGCTGAAGGCCGGGCTGTACGTGCTCCTGGTCGTCCTCGGCGTGCTCGTCGCGGGGGCGGGGGCGCTGGTCCAGGGGGCGTGGTTCCCCGGCGGCCTGCTGCTCGCGCTGGCGGGCGCCGCGGCGCTGTTCACCGGGGGCGCGCGGGCGGCCGTCTCGGTCGTCGGGGCGCTGGCCCCGGCCGCCGCCTGGCTGGTGACGGTGATCGCGCTCAGTACGACGCGCGCCGAGGGCGACTTCGTCTTCGGCGCCGGGCTGGGGGCCTACGCCTTCCTGCTGGGCGGCATCGCCGTCGCTGTGATCTGTACCACGGCGTCCATGGGGCGCTCGGCGCACCTGGGTGCGGTCCGACGTGGCATGTGACGGGCCGTCCGAGGCCCTTGTTCGGCGGCGCGGGCGGGCGTCCGTACGGGGAGCGTTCCTCCGCACCCCGGATTACCGCCCGCGCCGGACAGTATGGTGGTGCGCGCCGCCGAGCCGCCCAAGCACGTCGATGACGAGCGGCGGAGCCAACCGGGAGATCCTGCTTTGAGTCGTGAATCTGACAGTTCGTCCTCCGGGCCCCAGGGGCGCGGCGCTGCCGCCTACCCCTCGGGGACCCCGCCGTACGGAACCCGCCAGGGCGACGCCGACGAGGCGGTAGCAGCGCGGCCGGAGGAGCCCAAGACCGAGACCACGCTGACCACCCGCATCAAGATCAACATTCCGGGATCGCGGCCGATCCCGCCGGTCGTGGTGCGCAAGCCGGTCGGCGAGGACACCGCTGCGAACGGCGCCGACGGGGCCGGTGGCGGCCGCGCCGGCACCGGCCGGAACGCCGAGCGCACGGGCAGTACGCCGCGGCCCCGGCCGCAGGCCGCGCCGCCCGCGCCCGCCGCGTCCGCCGAGAACGCGCCCGAGGACCGGAAGGAGCCCGCGCCCCCGCCCGGTACCAGCGACTGGTTCGCGCCGCGCCGGTCCAAGCGCCCGGCGGCCGGCCAGGCCCCCGCTGCGCAGGGCGGCACCCCGCCCGCCGGCGGCCAGGG
>NZ_JBEPFC010000122.1:0-23200 GCF_040301705.1 Streptomyces sp. NPDC000151
GTCGGCGCGGGCGTGGACCCCGCGGCGACCGGGCAGTGGACCATGCCGTTCATGGACCCGGCGGCGGACGCGCCGGCGGCGATGCCGTACGGCGGCGTCGCCGAGCACGGTGGCCCCGCGGGGCACGGCGGTGCCGCGGACCATGGCGGTGCCGCGGGCCACGGCGGTGCCGGTGACAAGGACAGCGACGGACCGGACACCGTGGAGTGGCCGGTCGCGGGCGCGGCGGGCGCGGGCGCGGGCCGGTGGACGATCCCCACCGCCGGTGACGAGGTGCTGGAGGAGTCCGGCGAGTACCTGGTCGGCGACGACCGACAGGGCCCGCACGGCGGTTACCCGGTGTACGAGGCCCCCGACCAGGCCCAGCAGCCGCAGCAGGCCCAGCAGCCCCCGGCCGACGTCCCGCAGGCCACCGGCCACTGGAACTTCAACGCCGGGCTCGGCGCGCCGGCGGGCGGCGCGGCGGACGCGGTGGCCGGGCCGGACGGGACGTCCGGTGACGGCGGCGAGGCCGGCGGCGCGGGGGAGGTCCTTCCGCAGCACGTCGGTCCGTACCACGTGGGACCGCATCCCGCCGCGCAGGGCATGGCGCCGTCGGGCGCGCCCGGCATGAGCGACGCGCCCGGTGCGCCCGGTGCCGCGGTGCAGTGGCCGCTGCCGGGTGACCTGCACACCCCGCACCCCGGTTTCCCGGGCCACGCACCCACGCCCCACGGCGTGCCCCCGGTCCAGGGCGAGCAGTGGCCGAGCCCCGGCCAGAGCACCCAACCCCCGTCGTACCAGAGCCTGTTCAGCACGCCGGGCGGCGGCGGCATCGCGGACGGCATCGCACTGGCCGACGCCCTCGTCTCCGGCAGCAGGACCACCCCGAAGCCGCTCCCTCAGGCCGCACAGGCGGAGGAGGAGCCGGCGGAGGGTACGCAGACTGCCGAGCCGGTGACTGAGCCGGCGTCCGAGCCGGTGACCGCGTCGGCGCCCGAGGCCGTGCCCGAGCCGGCGACCGAGGCCGTGCCCGAGCCGGAGCCTGCCGAAGAGCCGCAGGCTCCGGAGGCGAGCGTCTCCGAGGCGGTCGACCGCGAGGTGCCGGAGGCCGCCGAGGAGGCAGCACCCGTTGCCGAGCCCGAGGTTGAGGCCAAGGTCGAGGCCGAGGCCGAGGCGCCGGCGGAGCCCGCCGAGCCCAACTCCCCGGCGGAGCAAGCCGAGTCCACCGCCGAGAGCGCGGACACCGACACGGCTGCCGACACCGGTACCGACACGGACGTCAGCACGGACGCCGTCGCCGACGCGGAAGCGGAAGCCGGTACGGACGCCGACGACAACGCCGACGCGCCCGCGGTCCACGAAGCAACGGCGCCGGAGGCCCCCGCCCCCGAGGAGCCCGAGGAGCCTGAAGAGGCGTCCACCGCGCCCACAGCGTCCACCGCGCCCACCGCTTCCGAAGCTCCCGAGGAGCCTGAGGAGTCCGACGAGGCCGACGAAGCCGACGAGGCCGAGGGATCCGCAGAGGCGCCCGCCGCTGCCCCCGTCGACCCCGCCCCGCACGCCGACCTCGAGCATCCCCGCGCCTCGTACGTCCTCGCGGTGAACGGCGTCGACCGCCCGGTCACGGACGCCTGGATCGGCGAGTCGCTGCTCTACGTGCTGCGCGAGCGGCTCGGCCTCGCGGGGGCCAAGGACGGCTGCTCCCAGGGCGAGTGCGGGGCCTGCTCGGTACAGGTCGACGGCCGCCTCGTGGCGTCCTGCCTGGTGCCCGCCGCGACCACGGCCGGCAGCGAGGTCCGTACGGTCGAGGGCCTGGCCAAGGACGGCACGCCGTCCGACGTGCAGCGCGCGCTCGCCGCCTCCGGCGCGGTGCAGTGCGGCTTCTGCGTACCGGGCATGGCCATGACCGTGCACGACCTCCTGGAGGGCAACCACGCCCCCACCGAGCTGCAGGCCCGCCAGGCGCTGTGCGGCAACCTCTGCCGCTGCTCGGGGTACCGCGGCGTCCTGGACGCCGTGCAGGAGGTCGCCCGTTCCCGTGCCGAGGCCGCCCAGGCCGCCGCCGAGGACCGCGACCAGGAGCACGGCCGGCCGCACGGCCAGGCACAGGGCCAGGGCCTGGACCAGGGCCGGGCTCCGGACCAGGGACACGACCAGCACGATCCGGTCGCCCGCATCCCGCATCAGGCAGGCCCGGCCGACCCGGCCGCGTACGCCACGGAGCCGCACGCCGACGAGCCGTCCTACGGCCACACGGACCCCGCAGGTCACACGGACCCCGCAGGCCACGCCGATCCCGAAGGCCAGTACTCCGAAGGCCAGTACTCCGAAGGCCAGTACCCCGACGGCCAGTACCCCGAGGGTGCCTACTCCGACGATCCGCACGCCGACGGCACCCACCCCGAGGGCGGCGCCCCCGCCCCCGACCAGTACGCGGCTCCCGACCAGTACGCCACGCCCGACCAGTACGCAGCCCCCGAATACCCCGCCGATCCGTACGGCGGTGACCCCTACGGCGGCGAGCCGCAGGGTGCCGCGCCGGACCCGTACGGCGTCACGCCGGACCCGTACGGCGCGGCCCCGGGCCCGTACGCCGAGCCCGCCTACAACGGTGACCCGTACGCCGGCCACGACTCGTACGGCCGCGACGCCCTCGCCGAGCACGGCTCCTACGGCCAGGACGCCCTCGCCGGGCACCACGACTCGTACGGCCGCGACGCCCTTGGCGAGCACGACTCGTACGGGCGGGACGCGCTGATCGAGGACCTGGGGGACCTGGACCTCGGTGCGCAGCCCGACCCGCACCCCGACCCCCACTCGCACCACCAGCCACACCACCCCCACCACCCGAACACCCAGGGCCCGGGGGCCGACCCGCAATCGGGAGGCCGCGCATGACCGGCACGCACGAGGGCGCCGGCTCCGTCACCGTCAGCCCCGCGCCCGGCAGCGCCCCGGCCGCCGAGGCCGAGCCGCTGCCGCACGGCCTGGGCGTCTCGCTGGCGTCCGCCGACGCCCCCGCCAAGACCCAGGGCACCTTCCCGTACGCGGCCGACCTGTGGGCCGAGGGCCTGCTGTGGGCCGCGATCCTGCGGTCCCCGCACCCCCGTGCCCGCATCCTGTCGATCGACACCAAGCAGGCCGCCGAGATGCCGGGTGTACGGGCCGTCGTCACGCACGCGGACGTCCCCGGGGACGCCGGGCACGGGCGCGGCACGCCCGACCGGCCGGTCTTCGCCAAGGACGAGGTGCGTCACCACGGCGAGCCGATCGCCGCGATCGCCGCCGACCACCCCGACACGGCCCGGCTCGCGGCCGCCGCCATCGCCGTCGAGTACGAGGTGCTGGAGCCGGTCACCGATCCTCAACTCGCCTTCGAGGCCGAGCCGTTGCACCCGGACGGCAACCTCGTACGGCACATCCCGCTGCGCTTCGGCGACCCGGAGGCGGCCGGTGAGGTCGTCGTCGAGGGGCTGTACCGGATCGGGCGCCAGGACCCGGCGCCGATCGGCGCCGAGGCCGGGCTCGCCGTGCCCCGCCCCGACGGCGGCGTGGAGATCTACACCGCGGCGACCGACCCGCACACCGACCGCGACCTCGCCGCCGCCTGCTTCGGACTGCCGCAGGACAAGGTCAAGGTCGTGGTGACGGGCGTGCCCGGCGCGACCGCGGACCGTGAGGACCCGGGCATCCAACTCCCGCTGGGTCTGCTGGCGTTGCGCACCGGCTGCCCGGTCAAGCTCGCCGCCACCCGCGAGGAGTCCTTCCTCTCGCACGCCCACCGGCACCCGACCATCCTCCGTTACCGGCACCACGCCGACGCCGGGGGCAAGTTGGTGAAGGTCGAGGCGCAGATCCTGATGGACGCGGGCGCGTACGCCGACACCTCGGCCGACGCGCTGGCCGCCGCCGTCTCCTTCGCCTGCGGCCCGTACGTCGTGCCGCACGCCTTCGTGGAGGGCTGGGCGGTGCGGACGAACAACCCGCCCGCCGGTCACCTGCGCGGCGAGGGCGCGATGCAGGTGTGTGCCGCGTACGAGGGCCAGATGGACAAGCTGGCGGCGAAGCTGGGCCTGGACCCGGCCGAGCTCCGGCTGCGCAACGTCATGGCCACCGGCGACATCCTGCCCACCTCACAGACCGTCACCTGCCCGGCCCCGGTCGCCGAACTCCTCCGTGCCGTACAGGAGGCCCCCCTCCCCGACCTGCCGAAGGACGCGCCGCAGGAGGAGTGGCTGCTGCCGGGCGGGCCGGAGGGCGCGGGCGACCCGTCCGCGGTGCGGCGCGGCGTCGGGTACGGCGTCGGCATGGTCCACATGCTCGGCGCGGAGGGCTCGGACGAGGTCTCCACGGCGACGGTCAAGGTCAACGGTTCGGTCGCGACGGTCATCTGCGCCGCGGTCGAGACCGGCTCCGGCTTCTCCACCCTCGCCCGCCAGATCGTCCAGGAGACCCTGGGCGTCGAAGAGGTACACGTCGCGGCGGTCGACACCGACCAGCCCCCGGCCGGCCCCGCCTGCCACAGCCGCCACACCTGGGTCTCGGGCGGAGCGGTGGAACGCGCCGCGAAAATGGTCCGCACCCAACTCCTCCAACCCCTCGCCCACAAGTTCGGCATGTCCACCGAGCTCCTCCAGATCACCGACGGCAAGATCACCTCGTACGACGGCGTACTGAGCACCACCGTCGCCGAGGCGCTGGACGGCAAGGAGCTGTGGGCCACGGCCCAGTGCCGGCCGCACCCCACCGAGCCGCTGGACGAGACCGGCCAGGGCGACGCGTTCGTCGGCCTCGCCTTCTGCGCGATCCGCTGTGTCGCCGATGTCGACATCGAGCTCGGCACCATCCGCGTCGTCGAGATGTCCGTCGCCCAGGACGTCGGCCAGGTCCTGAACCCGGCGCAGCTCCGCGCGCGCATCGAGGCGGGCGTCACGCAGGGGCTGGGCGCGGCCCTCATGGAGAACCTCCGCACCACCCGTGGCCTCGTCCGCCACCCCGACCTGACCGGCTACCCCCTCCCGACCGCCCTCGACGCCCCCGACATCCGCATCGTCAAGCTCGTCGAGGAACGCGACGTGGTCGCCCCCTTCGGCGCCAAGCCGGTCTCCGCGGCCCCCGTGGTCGCCGCCCCGGCCGCCGTGGCCTCCGCCGTCCGCGCCGCCACGGGCCGCCCCATAGGCCGCCTCCCCATCCGCCCCCAGGCAGCGGCCCTCACCCCCCTGACCTGAGCGCCGAGGCCCGACGCGGAGCGCCTAGCCGGCCTCCGCGTCGTCCTCCGCGGCGGCCTTGCCCTCGGGGGGCGTCTCCTCGACCGCCGGATGACGCGGATCCTCCCCGATGGCCTCCCGCGCCACCTCCACCTCACGCCGATCCTTCTCCGGCCTCTCCAGATCCTCCTCGTCGACTCCCTCGACGGCATCGGTACTGGACCCACCGGGCCCATACGTCTCACCCATCACACATTTCCTTCCGGCCGACACATGACCCCTCAGCCAGTGGGTACCGCGCCGCGCCCAGAAACATGTCCGAGACCCGCGTTAGTGATCAATTAATGATCCATTAGTAGGGCCGGGCAGTGTGGTGATCGTCCACGGAAGTGCTTCGGAGGAGCGAGGATATGCGCAAGAAGCTCAGCAAGGCAGCTGTCATCCTGGCCGGTGTGGCGGCGGCCACCACGATCAGCATGGGTGCGGCGCAGGCAGCGGATGAATACCGTGGCTTTCCCACCCAGCAGGCGTGCATGGACAAGGGTGCGGCGCTGACGGACAACGGTCACACGGCCGGCTACATGTGCAGCCCCCAGAGTGATGGCTGGCTGCTCGAAGTGGGCAACGACTGAAAACCCTGCGTTCTTCTGGTGCCCATCGGGCCCCGAGAAGGAGGGCGGCACCCTTGCGCGGTGCCGCCCTCTCTCTTTGCCTGGTCAGGCAATAGAGGCCGTGGCGGGAATTGAACCCGCGTAACTCGCTTTGCAGGCGAGCCCCTGAGCCACTCGGGCACACGGCCAAGGTGAAGCGATGTCTTGACTGTAGGCCGGGGGGTGGGGGAGGGGGCAAGGGTTCGGGGCGGGGTGCCATGTGGTCGTCATGCGGGGCAACACGGCGCAACGTGGGGCAACACGGTGTTCATGTGGTGGGGGGTTCGCCGGTGCGGAGGAAGGCCTCGACCAGGGAGTGGAAGCGGTCCGGGTCGTCGACCCAGGGGTAGTGGCCGACCAGGTGGAGAGGGCGGAGGTGGGCGTCGGGGAAGGAGGCGGCGACCAGTTCGCCGGCGCGCATGCCGGAGAGGGCGTCGCGGTCGCCGGTGATGACCAGGACCGGGCAGGGGACCTCTCGGAGGGCGGTCAGCAGGGTCTCGCGCGTGCGGTCGTCGACGGCCTGCCAGAAGCCGGCGCGGGGGACGGGGTTGAGCTGGGCGCCCTCGGTGGCGGCGTGGGCGCGCTGGGGGTCGTCCCAGTGGGCGTACGCCAAGGGCGCGGCGCGCTGGAGGAGTTCGCGTACCTCGTCCATGTCGCCGGTCTCCGCGAGGCGCTGGACGGCGACGGAGGCGTCGGGCCACCACTCCTCGTGGTCGCGGGACTCGAAGATCTGCCGGGCGTCGTCGGGGAGTTCGCCCTGCAGCCGGGAGCCGGGGCAGACGAGGACCAGGCGGGTCAGGCGGTCGGGGTGGGCGGCCGCGTACGCCTGCGCGGTGGCCGCCGCGGCGCTGTGCGCGAGCAGGGCGAAGCGCTCCAGGCCGAGGTGGGCGCGGAGCGCCTCCAAGTCCTCGGCGAGCCGGGGGAAGGCGTACGCGGCGGGGTCCTCGGCGGCCGGGGAGTCACCGGTGCCGCGGCTGTCCGGGACGATCAGCTGCCGGTCGGTGTCGAGGCCGCCCAGGTCGCCGAGGTAGCCGGCGTCGCGCGCGGGGCCGCCGGCCAGGCAGACCAGCGGCGGGAGCCCGGACTCGGCCTCCTCCGGGCCGAGCACGCGGTAGTGCAGTTCGGTGCCGTCGTACGAGCGGTAGCGGTGCGAGCGTGAGCGGGGCATGGACGTGGACATGGGGGAAGTGTGCCGGATTGGGTGGCCGGTACCGGCGTGTCTAGGTCCAGCGGCGGAGGGGAATTCGGGCGAATGACAGGGGCGTAATAGGGGCGTGGGTCTTACCGTGGCGGGATGACCACCGCCGAATCGCGCGACAGTCGGGATAGTCGCGACAGTGACCTCGCCGCTGCTGATGCCCCGTCAGCCGCGCCTGTACCCGCAGACGGCCCCACCGATGGCCCCGCAGGCCGCCCCGAAGGTGGCGTGCTCGGGCGTGCGTACCGGGCACTCACCCTCGGCATCATCTCCGTCGTGTCGCTGATCGCGTTCGAGGCGAGTGCGGTGAACACGGCGATGCCGGTGGCCGCGCGGGCGCTGGACGGGATCGAGCTGTACGCGTTCGCCTTCTCCGCGTACTTCACGGCGAGCCTGTTCTCGATGGCGTTGTCGGGTGCGTGGTGCGACCGGAACGGGCCGCTCGTGCCGCTGTTCAGCGGCATCTTCACCTTCGGGGGCGGGCTGGTGCTGGCGGGCGCGGCGCCGACGATGTGGTTGTTCGTGGCGGGGCGCGCGGTGCAGGGGCTGGGCGGCGGGCTGGTGATCGTCGCGCTGTACGTGGTCGTGAGCCGGGCGTACCCGGAGCGGCTGCGGCCGGCCGTGCTCGCGTCGTTCTCGGCGGCCTGGGTGCTGCCGGTGATCGTCGGGCCGGTGGTCTCGGGCACGGTCACCGAGCACCTGGGGTGGCGCTGGGTCTTCCTCTCCATACCGGTACTCGTGCTGCTGCCGCTCGCCGTCATGCTCCCGGCCCTGCGCAAGCTGCCCCGCACGGGGGGTGGCGCGGCGCCGCTCGACCGCCGCCGCATCCTGCTCGCGCTCGCCGTCGCCGCCGGTGCCGGGCTGCTCCAGTACGCCGGACAGGACCTGCGGCCGCTCGCGCTGCTGCCCGCCGCCGCCGGGCTGGCGCTGCTCGTCCCCACGGTGCTGCGGCTGCTCCCGAAGGGCACGTTCCGGGCGGCGCGCGGGCTGCCCTCCGTCGTCCTCATCCGCGGGCTCGCGGCGGGCGCGCTGCTCGCCGCGGAGAGCTTCGTGCCGCTGATGCTGGTGACCCAGCGGGGGCTGAGCCCGACGCTGGCCGGGCTCTCGCTCACCGGCGGCGGGCTGACCTGGGCGCTCGGCTCGTACACGCAGAGCCGCCCGCGCTGGGAGCCGTACCGCGAGCGCCTGATGGGCGTCGGCATGCTCCTGATGGCCCTGGCCGTCGCCCTCGTGCCGCTGGCGCTCATCGAGGCGGTCCCGGCGGCCGTCGTCGCGCTCGCCTGGATCATCGCCGGGTTCGGCATGGGGCTCACGATCTCCAGCGGCAGCGTGCTGCTGCTCGAGCTCTCGCCGCCCGAGGACGCGGGCCGCAACTCCGCCTCCCTCCAGGTCTCCGACGCGCTGGGCAACATCACCTTCGTCGGCGTCAGCGGCATCCTCTTCATCGGCTTCGGCGGCGGCGCGGTCACCGCGGCCCACCCCGGCGCGCACGCCGGAGCGTCCGGCGCCGCGCATCCGGCCGCCTTCGCCGCCGTCTTCGCCGCGATGTCCCTGGTCGCGCTGGTGGGCGCGTACGTGGCGACCCGGCTGCGGCCCGCCCCGGCGGACGGACGAGCGGTGTGAGCTGGGTCGCACCCGCACCGGCCCCCGGCCGGAAATCCGCGACGGCCCGGATCTCACGGGTACGCTGACGCGGTTGACGATCGCCGAGCCAGCCGACGGAGACCGTGAGTACTACCACCAGCGCCATGAACAACCAGCACCTGTCCCCGGCCTTCCCGGGACGGGCCCCCTGGGGTACCGCGAACAAGCTGCGCGCCTGGCAGCAGGGCGCGATGGACAGGTACATCGAGACCCAGCCGCGGGACTTCCTCGCGGTCGCGACGCCGGGCGCGGGCAAGACCACCTTCGCGCTCACCCTCGCCTCGTGGCTGCTGCACCACCACGTCGTGCAGCAGGTGACCGTGGTGGCGCCCACCGAGCACCTGAAGAAGCAGTGGGCGGAGGCGGCCGCCCGGGTGGGCATCAAGCTGGACCCCGAGTACAGCGCCGGGCCGCTGGGCCGCGAGTACCACGGCGTCGCCGTGACGTACGCGGGCGTGGGCGTCCGGCCGATGCTGCACCGCAACCGCGTCGAGCAGCGCAAGACGCTCGTCATCCTCGACGAGATCCACCACGCCGGCGACTCCAGGTCGTGGGGCGAGGCGTGCCAGGAGGCGTTCGAGCCGGCGACCCGGCGGCTCGCGCTGACCGGTACGCCCTTCCGGTCGGACACCAACCCGATCCCCTTCGTGACGTACGAGGAGGGGAACGACGGCATCCGGCGCAGCTCGGCGGACTACACGTACGGCTACGGGAACGCGCTGGCCGACGGCGTTGTCCGGCCCGTCATCTTCATGTCCTACAGCGGCAACATGCGCTGGCGGACCAAGGCCGGTGACGAGATCGCCGCGCGGCTCGGCGAGCCGATGACCAAGGACGCCGTCTCCCAGGCGTGGCGCACCGCGCTGGACCCGCGCGGCGAGTGGATGCCGAACGTGCTGCGCGCCGCGGACCAGCGCCTCACGGAAGTACGGAAGTCCATCCCGGACGCGGGCGCGCTCGTGATCGCCTCGGACCAGGAGCAGGCGCGCGCGTACGCGAAGCTGATCCGGGAGATAACGGGGAACAAGGCGACGCTCGTCCTCTCCGACGACACCGGCGCCTCGCAGCGCATCGACGACTTCGCGCACTCCGACGACCGCTGGATGGTCGCGGTCCGGATGGTGTCCGAGGGCGTCGACGTGCCGCGCCTCGCGGTCGGCGTGTACGCCACGACGATCTCGACGCCGCTGTTCTTCGCGCAGGCCGTGGGCCGTTTCGTGCGGTCGAGGCGGCGCGGCGAGACGGCCTCGGTCTTCCTGCCGACCGTGCCGATGCTGCTCGGCTTCGCGAACGAGATGGAGGTCGAGCGCGACCACGTGCTCGACAAGCCGAAGAAGGACAGCGAGGACGACCCGTACGCCGAGTCCGAGAAGGAGATGGACGAGGCGAACAAGGAGCAGGACGAGGACACCGGCGAGCAGGAGCAGTTCTCCTTCGAGGCGCTGGAGTCCGACGCGGTCTTCGACCGGGTGCTCTACAACAGCGCCGAGTTCGGCATGCAGGCGCACGCGGGGAGTGAAGAGGAGCAGGACTACCTCGGCATCCCCGGGCTGCTGGAGCCGGACCAGGTGCAGATGCTGCTGCAGAAGCGGCAGGCCCGGCAGATCGCGCACAGCAAGAAGAAGCCCGCCGACGAGGCGGATCTGCTGGAACTGCCGGCCGAGCGGCGCCCCGTGGTCACGCACAAGGAGCTGCTGGAGCTGCGGAAGCAGCTGAACACGCTGGTCGGCGCGTACGTGCACCAGAGCGGAAAGCCGCACGGGGTGATCCACAACGAGCTGCGCCGGGTGTGCGGCGGACCGCCGAGCGCGGAGGCCACCGCCGGGCAGCTCCGCGAGCGGATCAAGAAGGTCCAGGAGTGGGCCACGCGGATGCGCTGAGTCTGCGAGCTGAGCGTCCGCGGAGTGTGCGGAGAGGGCGGTCCCCGAGCGGGGGCCGCCCTCTCTGCAGGTGGCATTGAGTGCCGTCACCACAGGATCAATAGGGATAGAGCGGTCAGCTGCGACCGGATTCTGGACGGACTCTTCCGCTGACCGGACTGGATCGCTACTGTCCCCGTCACGAACACGCCCCGTGGCAGCGCCGCCGCGGAGCGCAGCCGGTTCCGCCAACCGGCGGCCTCGTCAGCGCTGCCGTGGGACCGGCAGCGCGACCTCCCCCTAGAGCCGCCACTCACCCGAGGAGGGGGCGTCGTGACCGCGGAGACCTCCCAGACGCTCGACCGAGGACTGCGTGTCCTCAAGCTGCTCGCCGATACCGACCACGGCCTGACCGTCACCGAGCTCTCCAACAAGCTCGGCGTCAACAGGACCGTCGTCTACCGGCTGCTGGCCACCCTGGAACAGCACGCGCTGGTCCGCCGCGACATCGGCGGCCGGGCCAGGGTGGGCCTGGGCGTACTGCGCCTGGGCCGCCAGGTGCACCCCCTGGTCCGCGAGGCCGCGCTGCCCGCGCTGCGCTCGCTGGCCGAGGATCTCGGTGCCACCGCCCACCTCACGCTCGTCGACGGCACCGAGGCGCTGGCCGTCGCCGTCGTCGAGCCGACCTGGACGGACTACCACGTGGCGTACCGGGCCGGGTTCCGGCACCCGCTGGACCGCGGGGCCGCGGGCCGCGCCATCCTGGCCGCCCGGCAGGGCTGCACGGAGGGCGACGGGCTCGCGCTGACCCACGGCGAGCTGGAGGCCGGCGCGAGCGGCGCCGCGGCGCCGCTGCACGGGGTGAGCGGCATCGAGGGCAGCGTCGGCGTGGTGCTGCTCGCGGATGTCGTACCGGAGCGGGTCGGCACCCGCGTCGTCGAGGCGGCCAAGGAGGTCGCGGAGGCGCTGCAGTGACCGTGCGCGGGGGCCGGCGGCCCCCGCGCGTGCCGCGGTGAGATCTTCGGTACGGGGGTCATCTAGGGTGGCGGGGTGTCTTCTCGCGCCCGCGCCCTGGCGGTCTGCTCCGCCCTCGTCATCGCGCTCCTCGCCGTCGCCGCCTTCGTACCGCTGCCGTTCTCGGTCGCCTATCCGGGGCCGGCCGCGAACGTGCTCGGCAAGCACAAGGGCGAGCCGGTCATCACCGTGCACGGCGCCAAGGCCAGGAAGACCAGCGGCGAGCTGCGGATGACGGCCATCGTCGCCACCGGGCCCCAGGTCTCGGCGCACCTGACGGACGTGCTCAAGGGCTGGTTCCGCCGCGACGAGGCCGTGATGCCGCGCGACGCGGTCTACCCGGTCGGCGACAACACCGAAGAGGTCGCGAAGCACAACGCCGCGCAGATGAAGCAGTCGCAGGACGCCGCGGTCGAGGCGGCGCTGCGCTCTCTGCACCGCTCCCCGAAGGACGTGCGGGTCGACCTGAAGCTGGCGGACGTGGGCGGGCCGAGCGCCGGCCTGATGTTCACGCTGGGGATCATCGACACGATCGACGGGGACGGCGCGGGCCACGACCTGACCGGCGGCCGGTCCATCGCCGGTACCGGCACGATCACCGCCGACGGCAAGGTCGGCCCGGTCGGCGGCGTGGCGCTGAAGACGCAGGCCGCGCACCGCGAGGGCGCGAAGTACTTCCTCGTGCCGCGCGCCGAGTGCTCCGACGCCCGCGCCGAGCTGTCGAAGGACATGCGGCTGATCCCGGTCACCACGCTGACCGGCGCGGTGGATGCCCTGAAGGCGCTGAACTCCGGCGGCAGGGTGCCCAGCTGCTGACGCGCCGGGCACCCGGACTCGGCCGGCGGCCGCTCAGCCCGTCCCCTCCTTGATGAAGCCCTCCTGCACCAGCCAGTCCTTGGCGACCTCGTGCGGGTCCTCGCCGGTCACGTCCACCATGCCGTTGAGCCGCTGTGCCGTCTTGTTGTTCAGCGCCTTGGTGATCGGCGCGAGCACGTCGGCGATGGCCGGGTACTTCTTCATCGTCGGCGCGTACATCTGCGGCGCCGCGTTGTAGTTCGGGAAGAAGTGCCGGTCGTCCGCGAGCGTCTTCAGGCCCATCGCCTGGATGCGTCCGTCGGTCGTGTAGACCTCGCCGAAGGTGCAGGTGCCGCCCTTCTTGACCTGGGTGTAGATGACCCCGGCCGACATCCGCTTGACGTTCCCCGACGGGATCTTCAGGCCGTACTTCTTGACCATGCCGGGCAGCCCGTCGTTACGGGTCGCGAACTCGTTCTCCACGCACAGCGTGACCGCGTCCGGATTCCGCTTCAGCAGCCCGGCCAGGTCCGAGAGGGTGGAGACGCCGTACTTCTTCTGGTCGGCGGGCTGCAGCGCCAGCGCATAGGTGTTGTTCAGCTCCGAGTACGGCAGCCAGACCAGGTTCTTCTTCTTGTCGGCGGCCCGCACCGCCTCCCACTGCTTGCGCTCGTCGGGGATGGGCTCGGTGTTGCCGAGGTAGGTGATCCAGCTCGTGCCCGTGTACTCGTACGAGCCGTCGGCCGTGCCGGACGTCACCGCCTCACGGGCGCCGATCGAGCCCTGGATGTTGGTCTTGTCCACGACCGTGGCGCCGGCCGCCTTCAGCGCCAGGCCCATGATCTGGCCGAGCACGATCTGCTCGGTGAACTCCTTGGACGTCACGGTCAGCTCCGCGCCCTTCAGCGGCTGCCCCTCATAGCCCGCGTCCTTGCCGGGCTTGACCTCGTCCGTCATCGGGCTGCCGCTGACCAGGCCGCAGCCGCCCAGCGCGAGTGTCGCGAGGAGCGCTCCGGCCGCCGCGAGGGCGGTGCTCCGGTACGTACGCCGGTTCCCCATCAGGTCGTCCCCTCCAGGCCGCGCGGCCGCATCAGCAGTTCGGCGAGCGATGCCAGCCAGTCGACCAGCAGAGCGAGCACGATGGTCAGTACGGAACCCAGGACCAGCACCGGCATGCGCTGGGTTACGATGCCCGCCGAGATCAGGTCGCCCAGGCCCCCGCCGCCGCCGAACGTGGCGAGCGTGGCGGTGCCCACGTTCAGTACCAGCGCGTTGCGCACGCCGGCCAGGATCAGCGGTACGGCCAGCGGCAGTTCGACCTTGGTGAGCACGCCCAGCGGTGACATGCCGACGCCCCGGGCGGCCTCGGTGAGGGTGGGGTCGATGGCCTGCAGCCCGGCGATGGTGTTGGCCAGTACGGGCAGCACGGCGTAGACGATCATGCCGATGATCGCGGCCTTGGGGCCGACGCCGAGCCAGATGACCAGCAGCACCAGCAGGCCGAGGGCCGGGATGGCCTGGCCGAGGTTGGCCAGCGCCATCGCCGCCGGGGTCGCCCTGCGCAGCTTCGCGCGGGTCAGCGCGATGCCCAGCGGGATCGCGATGATCAGTACGAAGAAGGTGGAGACCGCGGTCAGCCAGATGTGCTGGCGCAGCGCCATCCACACCTTGCCGTCGTCGACCGCCTGGTGGGCGATGGAGTCCAGGTGCGCGCCGCGGAACCACAGCCAGGTGGCGAGCAGCGCGGCGAGCAGGACGGCCGGCAGGAAGGTGGCCTTCTGCCAGGTGATGCGGTTCGGCTGCCGCGGGGGCGGCGGAGGCGGCTCCTCCTCGCGCTCGCCGCCGCGCACCTCGTCCCGGAACGCCAGCCCCATGACCTCGTGCTCGCCCGGCGGCCGGGTGTCCCGCGGGCCCCGCTCCTCGCGCGGGCTCATGCCGAGGCCCCGTGGGCGCTGTCGGTGCCCTCCTGCTCCCGGCGGGTCTGCTGGGAACGCTGTTCCTCCAGCTCGTGCCGGTGCTCGATGGCGTCCAGCCGGTCCGCGTCCAGCAGCTCGTGGACGTTGTTCATCAGCGTCGCCATGTCGACGACGCCGGTGTACTCGCCGCGCCGCCCGGTGACCGCGACCCGGCCCGCGTTGTCGGTGAGTACCGCCTCCAGCGCGTCCCGCAGCGTGGCGTCCCGGGTGACCGTGTCGTGCACCAGCGTGCCGGCCCGTGCGAGCGAGCCCTTGGCCAGCGTGAGGTCGCCGCGGCGCAGCCACTTGTACGGCCGGTTGTGCCGGTCCAGCAGCAGCAGTTCGTTGCTGGCGCCGTCGCGCAGCTTGTCGAAGATGGACTGCAGCGGGTCCTCGATGGTGGCGGTGGGGAAGTCGACGATCTCCACGTCGCGGACCCGGGTGAGGTTCAGGCGTTTGAGCGCGGCGCCCGCGCCCACGAAGCCGGACACGAAGTCGTCGGTGGGGTTGGTGAGGATGGCCTCGGGGGTGTCGAACTGGGCGATGTGCGAGCGCTCGCGCAGTACGGCGATCCGGTCGCCGAGCTTGATGGCCTCGTCGAAGTCGTGGGTGACGAAGACGATCGTCTTGTGCAGCTCGTGCTGGAGCCGGATCAGCTCGTCCTGGAGGTGGTCGCGGGTGATCGGGTCGACGGCGCCGAACGGCTCGTCCATCAGGAGGACGGGCGGGTCGGCGGCGAGCGCGCGGGCCACGCCGACGCGCTGCTGCTGGCCGCCGGAGAGCTGGCGGGGATAGCGGCCGTGGAACTCGCGGGGGTCCAGGCCGACCAGGTCCAGCATCTCCTCGACCCGGTTCTTGATCTTCGACCGGGACCAGCCGACCATCTTCGGCACCAGCGCGATGTTCTGGGCGACCGTCATGTGCGGGAAGAGCCCGGAGGACTGGATCGCGTACCCGACCTTGCGGCGCAGCCGTACCGGGTCCATGTCGGTGACGTCCTCGTCGCCGATCCTGATGCGGCCCGAGGTGGGCTCGATCAGCCGGTTGATCATCTTCAGCGTGGTGGACTTGCCGCACCCGGAGGGCCCGACGAGGATCACGATCTCGCCGGCCTTGATGTCCATGGTGACGTCGTCCACCGCCGGGACCGCGCTGCCCGGATAGCGCTTGGTGAGGTCTTCCAGCTGGATGGCGGCGCCCGTTGTGGTCTGCTCAGGCACGGATCCCCCTCGGGATGGTCAGGCGTCCGATGAGGACGTAGGCGGCGTCGAAGAGGAGCGCGAGGACCACGATGCCCAGGGTCCCCGCGAGAACCTGGTTCAGCGCGTTGGCACTGCCCAGGGAGGCGATGCCGCGGAAGATCTCGTTGCCGAGGCCGGGACCCGAGGCGAACGCGGCGATGGCGGCGATGCCCATCAGCATCTGAGTGGCGACCCGGATGCCGGTCAGGATGGGCGGCCAGGCGAGCGGCAGTTCGACCTTGAACAGCCGGGCGACCCGGGACATGCCGATGCCCTTCGCCGCGTCGACCAGCGTGGGGTCCACCCCGCGCAGGCCGACGACGGCGTTCCGGACGATCGGCAGCAGCCCGTACAGGGTGAGGGCGACGACCGTGGGCGCGACGCCCAGGCCGACGATGGGGATGAGCAGGCCGATCATGGCCAGCGAGGGGATGGTCAGGATCGTCGCCGTCGCCGTGGTGGCGAGGTTGCCGACCCACTCGCTGCGGTAGGTGAGGACGCCGATGAGCACCCCGATGAGGGTGGCGAGGACCATGCACTGGAACACCGCGCTGGCGTGCTGATACGTGTCGATCAGCAGCTGGGTGTGCCGGCCGGCGACGTACTCCCAGAAGCTCACTCGGGGTCTCCTCGGTCAGTCCCCCGACGCCTGTTGCACCAGGGGGATGATGCGCAGCCGGACCGGATTTTCCATGACAATCGCAGTCGAGGCACGCATGATGCCATCAAAACCGACAACCCGGTCGATGACACGTTGCAGATCGGCGTTGGAACGTGCAACCAATCTGCAGAGCATGTCCCCATGTCCAGTCGTTGTATGCAGCTCAAGCACCTCAGGGACGGTTGCCAAATGGTTACGGACGTCCGCGCCTTGGCCCTGTTTGATCTCCAAAGTGGCGAAAGCGGTCACCGGATAGCCCAGCGCCGCCGGGTCCACGTCGGGTCCGAAGCCGCGGATCACTCCATTGGACTGCAGCCGATCCAGCCGCGCCTGCACCGTGCCGCGCGCGACGCCGAGCCGGCGGGACGCCTCCAGTACGCCGATCCGCGGCTCCTCCGCGAGCAGTTCGATGAGCCGGCCGTCCAGATGATCGATCGCCATAGGGCCCCTTCCGGTGGTCATGCTGTACAGATCGCCCGAGAGTACTGGTCGGTCGCTGATCAATATGTGCAGACGAAACGCAAACTGTTGCGCACCTTGTGGATCAGAGGGAATCTGCGGCCATGACTGAGACCATCGATCATTCACCCGGTACGGCAGCGCAGGCGGACCCCTTCCCGGTGAAGGGGATGGACGCCGTCGTCTTCGCCGTCGGCAACGCCAAGCAGGCCGCGCACTACTACTCCACGGCCTTCGGCATGAAGCGCGTCGCGTACTCGGGCCCGGAGAACGGCAGCCGCGAGACCGCCTCCTACGTCCTGGAGTCCGGCGGCGCCCGCTTCGTCTTCACCTCCGTCATCAAGCCGTCGACGGAGTGGGGCCGCTTCCTCGCCGACCATGTCGCGGCCCACGGCGACGGCGTGATCGACCTGGCCATCGAGGTCCCCGACGCCCGCGCCGCGTACGCCTACGCGGTCGAGCACGGCGCCACGGGCCTGGAAGAGCCGTACGAGGCCAAGGACGAGCACGGCACGGTCGTGCGCGCGGTCATCGCGACGTACGGGAAGACCCGGCACACCCTGGTCGAGCGGTCCGGCTACGAGGGCCCGTACCTGCCGGGCTTCGTCGCCGTCGCCCCGGTCGTCGAGCCTCCGGCGAAACGGTTCTTCCAGGCCATCGACCACTGCGTGGGCAACGTCGAGCTCGGCAGGATGAACGAGTGGGTGGCCTTCTACAACAAGGTCATGGGCTTCACGAACATGAAGGAGTTCGTCGGCGACGACATCGCCACCGAGTACTCCGCGCTGATGTCCAAGGTCGTCGCGGACGGCACCCTGAAGGTCAAGTTCCCGATCAACGAGCCCGCGATCGCGAAGAAGAAGTCGCAGATCGACGAGTATCTGGAGTTCTACGGCGGCGCCGGCGTCCAGCACATCGCGCTCGCCACCAACGACATCGTCGCCACCGTGCGGGCGATGCGCGCGGCCGGCGTCGAATTCCTGGACACCCCCGACTCGTACTACGACACCCTCGGCGAGTGGGCGGGCGAGACCCGGGTCCCCGTGGAGACGCTGCGCGAGCTGAAGATCCTCGTCGACCGCGACGAGGACGGGTACCTCCTGCAGATCTTCACCAAGCCGGTCCAGGACCGCCCGACCGTCTTCTTCGAGATGATCGAGCGGCACGGCTCGATGGGCTTCGGCAAGGGCAACTTCAAGGCCCTCTTCGAGGCGATCGAGCGCGAGCAAGAGCGGCGCGGGAATCTGTAAGCGCACAGCCGGGCCCGGGCATCCCGCCCGGGCCCGGAACGGCCCCGGATTCTCGGCGGAAACCGGGGCCGTGATCTTCCGTGTACGGCGCACGAATGCCAAGGTGGCGCCATGGACCTCATCGCACAGCTGCGCGCCGGACTTCCCGAAGAGGCGGTCCTCACCGACCCCGACGTCACCGGCTCCTACGCCAACGACATGGCCAGCTTCTGTGAAGCCGGCACGCCCGCCGTCGTCGTACTGCCGCGCACCGTCGAGCAGGTCCAGCACGTCATGCGCACCGCCACCGCGCTGCGCGTCCCGGTCGTCCCGCAGGGCTCCCGCACCGGCCTCTCGGGCGCCGCCAACGCCTCCGACGGCTGCATCGTGCTCTCGCTGACCAAGATGGACCGGATCCTGGAGATCAACCCCGTCGACCGGATCGCGGTCGTCGAGCCCGGCGTCATCAACGCCACCCTCTCCCGCGCCGTGAACGAGCACGGCCTGTACTACCCGCCGGACCCCTCCAGCTGGGAGATGTGCTCCATCGGCGGCAACATCGGCACCGCGTCCGGCGGCCTGTGCTGCGTGAAGTACGGCGTCACCGCCGAGTACGTGCTCGGCCTGGACGTCGTGCTCGCCGACGGCCGGCTGCTGCAGACCGGCCGCCGCACCGCCAAGGGCGTGGCCGGCTACGACCTCACCCGGCTCTTCGTCGGCTCCGAGGGCAGTCTCGGCGTCGTCGTGCGCGCCGTCCTCTCGCTCCGGCCCGAGCCGCCGCAGCAGCTCGCGCTGGCGGCGGAGTTCCCCTCCACGGACGCCGCGTGCGCGGCCGTCTGCGAGATCATGGCCCGCGGCCACGCCCCCTCGCTGCTGGAGCTGATGGACCGTACGAGCATCCGCGCGGTCAACGCCATGGCCAACATGGGCCTGCCGGACTCCACCGAGGCGCTGCTCCTCGCGGCCTTCGACAGCCCGGACCCGTCGGCCGACCTGGCCGCCGTCGGCGCGCTGTGCGAGGCGGCGGGCGCCACCGAGGTCGTGCCCGCCGAGACCGCCGCCGAGTCCGACCTGCTGCTGCAGGCCCGCCGGCTCACCCTCACCGCGCTCGAAGCGGTGAAGACGGCCACCATGATCGACGACGTCTGCGTACCCCGCTCCCGGCTCGCCGACCTGCTCAACGGCTGCGCCGCCATCGCCGAGAAGTACGACCTGACCATCGGCGTCTGCGCGCACGCGGGCGACGGCAACACCCACCCCACCGTCTGCTTCGACGCGGCCGACCCCGACGAGTCCCGGCGGGCCCGCGAATCCTTCGACGAGATCATGGGACTCGGCCTGGAGCTGGGCGGCACGATCACCGGCGAACACGGCGTCGGCATACTGAAGAAGGACTGGCTGGCCCGCGAACTGGGCCCGGTCTCCCTGGAATTGCACCGCGGCATCAAGCAGGTCTTCGACCCGCACGGCCTGTTGAACCCGGGAAAGGTCTTCTGATCGAGACCTTCTGATCAAATCGCCCTGACCAAGGGCTTATTGTCCTTGCATGGACTCGGCTCTGATGTGGACGGCTCTCGTCATCCTCGTTTTCGTTCTCGCCATATCCCTTCCGGACGGCCGGAACCGGCGGCTGGAACGGCGGCTGCGGGAGCTCGACCGCAAGCTCGACCTGCTCCTCGCCCACCAGGGCATCAGCGACGAGCGGCCCGGCATGACCGAAGTGGATGAACTCGTCCGGCGCGGCGAGAAGGTCAAGGCCATCAAGGTCTACCGGCAACTGACCGGCGCGGGCCTGGTCGAGGCCAAGGAAGCGGTCGAGCGGCGCCATCCCTGAGGCCGCTGTCCGGCCGCGCCGCTCCGGCGTGTTGCCGTGTGGCCCGGCGGGCCCCGCGGGCGGAGGATGGGCGCGAGGACCGGCCACCGCCGGAACAGCCCGACGCAGGGAGCGAGAGCGCCGATGGCACAGACCGCAGAACCCGCAGCGAACAGCAGGGAGTACGACGTCGTGGTGCTGGGCGCGGGCCCGGTCGGCGAGAACGTCGCCGACCGCGCGCACGCACTCGGCCTGAGCGCCGTCATCGTGGAGAACGAGCTGGTCGGCGGCGAATGCTCGTACTGGGCGTGCATGCCGTCCAAGGCGCTGCTGCGGCCGGTCACGGCGCGCGCCGACGCCCGCCGGGTGCCCGGCCTGCAGGACGCGGTGGCCGGGCCGCTCGACGCCCGCGCCGTGTTCGCCCACCGCGACGCCTTCACCTCGCACTGGAAGGACGACGGCCAGGTCGAGTGGCTGGACTCGGCCGGCATCGACCTCGTACGCGGCCGGGGCCGGCTGGCCGGGCCCCGACGGGTGACCGTCGAGGGCGGCCCGGAGCTCACCGCCCGGCACGCCGTCGTGGTCTGCACGGGCAGCCGCGCGGCGCTCCCCGGCCTGCCGGGCCTGGACACCGCCAAGCCCTGGACCAGCCGCGAGGCCACCAGCGCGCAGTCGGTGCCGGAGCGGCTCGCGGTGGTGGGCGGCGGTGTGGTCGCCGTGGAGATGGCGACCGCCTTCCAGGCGCTGGGCTCCCGGATCACGATGCTCGTACGGGGACCGGCGCTGCTGGAGCGCATGGAGCCGTTCGCCGGTGAGCTGGTCGCCGAGGCGCTGAAGGAGGGCGGCGCCGACCTCCGCCTGAACACCTCCGTCGAAGAGGTCCACCGCCCCGGCGCCGACGGCCCGGTCACCCTCACCCTCGACGGCGGCGACCGCGTCGAGGCGGACGAGGTGCTCTTCGCCACCGGACGCGCGCCGCGCACCGACGACCTCGGCCTGGAGACGGTGGGCCTGGAGCCCGGCGGCTGGCTGGAGGTGGACGACAGCTGCCGCGTGACGGCAGTCGACGAGGGCTGGCTGTACGCGGTCGGCGACGTCAACCACCGCGCCCTCCTCACTCACCAGGGCAAGTACCAGGCCCGTATCGCGGGCGCGGCCATCGCGGCCCGCGTCCAAGGGACGTCGCTGGACACTGCCTCCTGGGGCGCGCACGCGGCGACCGCCGACACCGCCGCCGTCCCGCAGGTGGTCTTCACCGACCCCGAGGCGGCCTCGGTCGGGCTGACCGCGCAGGAGGCCGAGCGCGCGGGCCACCGCGTCCGCAGCGTCGACTTCGACCTGGGCGGCGTGGCGGGCGCGAGCCTGTACGCGGACGGGTACCGCGGCCGCGCCCGCATGGTCGTCGACCTGGACCGCGAGGTGCTGCTCGGCGTCACCTTCGTCGGCCCGGGCATCGGCGAACTGCTGCACTCCGCGACGGTCGCCGTGGCCGGCGAGGTCCCGATCTCCCGGCTCTGGCACGCCGTCCCCGCCTATCCGACGATCAGCGAGGTGTGGCTGCGGCTGCTGGAGACCTACCGCGGCTGAGCGCCCTCAGGACACGTCGAGGTCGCCGTCCATGGCGGAGGCCAGCCGCAGGTACGGGGCGGCCTCGGCAGGGCGGCCCTGGCGCTGGAGAGTACGCCCGAGCATCAGCTGGGCGTAGCTCTCGACCGGGTCCCGCTCCAGGACCGCGCGCAGCTCCGCCTCGGCGCGCCAGAGCTGCGCGGAGTGGTAGTAGGCACGGGCGAGGAGCAGCCGCGGCGCGACCAGCTCGGGCACCTCGTCGACGAGGCCCGCGAGGATGTGCGCCGCGGTGGTGTAGTCCTTGGCGTCGAAGAAGAGTCCCGCACGGTCCCAGCGCTCGGCCGGGGTGCCGTGCGTGTAGTACGTCTCGGTCATGGTGTCGGCAACGCGGCGAAGTCGTTGAACATTCCACTACGCCGCCGGGGGCGGACAGGCACGTGCTACGCGCCGCTCTCCGGCGACTCGTCCGACGGCCACGGGTCGCTCAGCCACAGGTCGTCGCGCGCGGCCGGCGCCAGCAGCTCCCTCAGCCCTTTGTCGATCCCGAGGTGGTCCTCCTCGGTGCCCGGCGGCACCAGCCGCAGCGTGCGCTCCAGCCACGCCGAGACCGCGGTGGCCGGCGCCTCCAGCAGCGCGTCGCCGTCCGGCGAACTCAGCGCCATGCAGACCAGGCTGCGCCCGTCGAGCTTGGTCGGCCACACCCGCACGTCCCCGTGGCCGCACGGCCGGAAGACGCCCTCCACGAGCAACTCGCGGGCGAACGTCCAGTTGACGGGGGAGTCGGAGCCGATGTGGAAGGCGACGTGGACGGCAAAGGGGTCGTCGGTACGGTAGGTCAGCCGGGCCGGCACCGCGACGCTGCGCTCCGGCGACAGCACCAGACCCAGTTCCAGCTCTCGTTCCACCACGGTGTGCATGAGTCACGCCTCTCTACGTTCCGGTGCGGGCACCCCGTGAACCATCGCCCGCACAGGGATAGAGGCCGTAGCTCCCGGACCATTACGCGACTTCGTACAACTTTTTTCGCACCCCTCTTCCGAGGGGTCCGGCGCCCGGACATACCCGGCGATCACCCCCCGTCTGATAGATGTGGTCGCTGCGTTGCGGCAGACTGCACTAGCCCCACCATCGTCAGCCCCTCCACCGGCCTGAACACAGATACGGGATTTTGGACATGAGCGCGCCTTCGTCAGGATCCGCCGGCGGCAGCCCCACGCCTGGGTACTACCCGGATCCGTCCATCCCCGGCTACATCCGGTACTGGAACGGCGCCGCCTGGGTGCCCGGCACCAGCCGACCGGCGCCCGCCGAGGGCGAGGCGATGCCGGCCCCGCCGGCGGGTGCCGCGGCCGAGCCGGCCCCGGCAGCGCCGTCCGACGCCGGGCAGCCGTCCGCCGCCGAGGAGACCGGCCCGGTCTTCTTCGACGAGGAGGAGGACTCCGGGCAGGTCGACGGCCCGCCCGCGCAGGGCGACGCGCTCGCGGTCCGCGACCGCGGCGAGGTGGACGTGGCGTCCGCCGCCACCACGTGGGACGACCCGCAGCGGCTGCACGGCACGAGCCCCGACTCGGGCGCCTCCTGGCAGGCCGACGCCTCCCGGCAGGCCGGTTTCGGCGGCGAGCAGGACCGGCGGGTGTCCTGGGGCTCGGTCCCGCCGCAGCGCGAGGGCGCGGCCCCGGGCGCGCCGGCCGAGGCCGAGCCGTGGGGCGACGCATCGCAGGGAGACGGCGCCGCAGCCGCGCAGGAAGGTTCCGGTCAGGACCGTGCGGAGGCTTCCCAGCAGGGTGTTTCCGCGGAGACCGACGCCCGCGCCGAGGGCACCATGGCCATCCGCGCGGTCGGCCCCGGCACGCCCGGCGCCGACGGCGGCACGATGGCGATCCGGGTCGACCGCGGCGGCGCGCAGCCCGGCCGCGACCGGTCCGCG
>NZ_JBEPFC010000123.1:0-22846 GCF_040301705.1 Streptomyces sp. NPDC000151
CGGTCCCGCCCCGCGGCTGGACCCCGCCGGCTCCGGAGGAGGGCGAGCCCGAGTGCACGCCCGCGCCGCACTGGGCGCGCTGGGCGTGGCGCTCGCGCACGACGGCCCGCTGCTGCGGGTGGCGGGCGACGAGCCCGGCGGCCCCGGCACGCTCGTCGTGGTCAACCACATCTCCTGGCTGGACATCCTGGCGCTGCTCGCCGTCGAACCGGTCACCATGCTCGCCAAGCGGGAGGTCGCCGGATGGCCGGTGATGGGCCCGCTGGCCCGGCGCGCCGGCACCCGCTTCATCGACCGCAGCAGCCCGCGCGGCCTCCCGCAGGCCGTGGCCGACCTCGCGGCGGAGCTGCGCGACGGCCGCTCGGTGGTGGTCTTCCCGCAGGCCACGACGTGGTGCTCGGCGACCGAGGGCGGCTTCCGGCGGGCGACGTTCCAGGCGGCCATCGACGCGGGAGCGCCGGTCCGCCCGGTCACCGTCCGCTACCTCCAGCACGGCGCGCCCTCCACGGTGCCCGCCTTCGTCGGCGAGGAGGACCTGGCGTCCTCGCTCCGCCGGGTCCTCGCGGCGGGCGCCCTCACGGCCCGGGTCACGGTGCACGCACCGCTGACACCGGGCACCCGCGACCGCCGCGACCTGGCGGCGGCGACCCAGGAGGTGATCCTCGGCCGCCGCCGCCCGGATCAGGAGACCGGTACGTACTTGTAGCCGACGCGGCGGACCGTCACGATCGACGAGCGGTGCGCGGCGCCCAGCTTGCGGCGCAGGCGGGCGATGTGGACGTCGACCGTGCGGCCGTCGCCGACGTGCCCGTAACCCCACACCGTCGTCACGAGCTGGTCGCGGGTGTGCACCCGCTGCGGGTGCGCCACCAGATGCGCCAGCAGCTCGAACTCCAGGAAGGTCAGGTCCAGTTGGCGGCCCTGGACGTGCACGGTGCGGCGTTCCGGGTCGACCCGGACGCCGCCCTCGCCGAAGACGGCGGCGGGCGCCTCGGGCCGGGCCTCGGGCTGCGGCTCGGGCCGGTGCTCGGTACGGGGCGCCGAGGCGGCCGGTACGAGCACGAGGTAGCCGACCATCGGGGGCCGGCCCGGCAGGTCGGGCAGGGTGTGCTGGGGGGCCGGCAGCCAGGTGGCTTCGGCGCCCAGGAGATCGGCGACCGGCGGTACTTCGCCGGGGGCCACGGCACGCAGCCGGGGCGGAGCGGGAACGGTGGCCGTCGGGGCGGCGGCAGGAAGGGGTCGGACGTTCGTCGCGTTCGTCATCGAGGTCAGCTCTTTCGCGCAGTGGGGCGTCGGGGGACGTCGTGCGCGCGGGCAGGGCTGTGTCTGAGTGTGTGCGGGCCCGCGCTCAGTGCGCGCGGCAACACAGACGGTCGAAGAGGTGATCCTGCCGGGACGGCCAGAACGGCTCGAGGTCGGTGCGACCCGTCGCGGTGTCGGTGAGGCTGGCCATGCCCCTATTGAACCAGACGGGGCGTGATCTGTCCTTCGTGCGCTCTTCATGCGCACCTTCACGCGCGAGGGGCGCGCCGCTCCAAGCGGGGCGCCCCTCACGGGAATTGCGGTCGGCCATGGGGTCCGGCCTCAGACCTGGAGGGCCTTCTCCAGGGCGGTGCAGCAGGTGTCCACCATCAGGCGCGTGACGACGTACGGGTCGACGTTCGCGTTCGGGCGGCGGTCCTCGATGTAGCCCTTCTTGTCCCGCTCGACCTGCCACGGGATGCGGACCGAGGCGCCGCGGTCGGACGCGCCGTAGCTGTACTGGTCCCACGGCGCGGTCTCGTGGGCGCCGGTCAGGCGGTCCTCGATGCCGGTGCCGTACTCGCGGACGTGCTCCAGCGGCTTGGTGCCCTCGCCCAGCGACTCGCACGCGGTGATGATCGCGTCGTAGCCCTCGCGCATCGCCTTGGTCGAGAAGTTGCAGTGCGCGCCCGCGCCGTTCCAGTCGCCCTTGGCCGGCTTGGCGTCCAGGGTCGCGGAGATGCCGAAGTCCTCGGCGGTGCGGTAGAGCAGCCAGCGCGCGATCCACATGTGGTCCGAGACCTCCAGCGGCGCCAGCGCGCCGACCTGGAACTCCCACTGGCCCGGCATGACCTCGGCGTTGATGCCGGAGATGCCCAGGCCCGCGGCGAGGCAGTTGTCCAGGTGCTTCTCGACGATCTCGCGGCCGAAGATCTCGTCGGCGCCGACGCCGCAGTAGTAGCCGCCCTGCGGGGCGGGGAAGCCGCCCTCGGGGAAGCCGAGCGGGCGGGTGCCCTCGAAGAAGGTGTACTCCTGCTCGATGCCGAAGATCGGCTCCTGGTCCGCGAACTTCTCCGCGAGCGGGCGCAGCAGCGCGCGGGTGTTGGAGGAGTGCGGCGTCATGTCCGTGTTGAACACCTCGCACAGGACGAGGATGTGGTCGCCGCCGCGGATCGGGTCCGGGCAGGAGAAGACGGGCTTCAGCACGAGGTCGGAGGCGTGGCCCTCGGCCTGGTTGGTGCTGGAACCGTCGAAGCCCCACAGCGGCAGCTCGGCCAGCTCACGGGGCCCGGAGAGGATCTTGGTCTTCGAGCGGAGCTTGGCGGTCGGCTGCGTGCCGTCGATCCAGATGTACTCGGCCTTGATGGTCACGGGGGCCCTTCCTGCGGGTTGGTACGAATACGCGTGCGGGCGTACTCATGCACCCTCGCAACGAGCCGTTTCCCGTCCATTGCTCGAATGTGAACCCCGTGTTACTCGGGCCCGCTGTGACGCACGCCATGCGGGCCCCGGGCCCGGACCGTCTCGAAATGGCCGGTCAGTATGCGTGAACACGCCGTGTGTCGTGTCACAGACAACATTGCGACACTGTGACACGTTCAACTGCGTTACTCCTCCGTACAGTTGGCACGCCACCCGCACGCGTGGAGAGGATCGCATGAGCACACTTGAAGCCATGGCGCTCGACGAACTGGTCGACACGGCCCGCTACCCCCTGGCGGATCCGGACGGCGCCGAGGGCCGCGCCCTGACCGCCCGCGCCCGCCACGAGCTGGCCACGGTCGGCTGCACCGTACTGCCGGACTTCGTCCGCCCGGCCCTGCGCGACCTGCTGCGCGAGGAGTGCGCGGCCCTCGCGCCCCGCGCGTACTTCGACGTCGAGACGGTCAACGTCTACAACACGTCCGTGGACGCCGACCTGCCCGCCGATCACCCGGGCCGCACCACCTTCGAGCGCGGCAACGCCTTCGTCGCCCGCGACCACATACCGGCCGAAGCGCTCATCAGCCGGCTCCACCGCCACCAGGCGTTCCGCTCCTTCGTCGCCCGCTGCTTCGGCCTCCCCGAGCTGTACGAGCTCGCCGACCCGCTCGCCGGCCTCGTCCTGAACGTCGTCGCGCCCGGCCGGGAACACCCCTGGCACTTCGACACCAACGAGTTCACGGTCTCCATGCTCACCCAGGAGTCCGAGACCGGCGGCGCCTTCGAGTACTGCCCGAACATCCGGTCCGCGAAGGACGAGCACTTCGACGACGTACGGGACGTCCTGGCCGGGCGCGGCGAGCGGCTGGTGCGGCGCCTCCCGCTGCACACCGGCGACCTCCAGCTCTTCAAGGGCCGCTACTCCCTGCACCGCGTCAGCCCCGTCGGGGGCGGCACAGCCCGCCACTCGGCGATCTTCGCGTACAGCGAGCGCCCCGGCGTCATCGGCAGCGTGGCCCGCACCCGCCAGCTCTTCGGCCGGGTGCTGCCCGAGCACCTGGCGGCCGAGGGCCGCGCCGTGCGGGGGGACGAACTGCTGGACTGAGCCGCCGCGGGGCATCCTCCCTGTGACGGGGGCGCCCCACAGCACGCCGCAGGACGTTTTCCCACTCGCGATCCGAGGAGCAACCCCGTGCGCTTCGACACGACCGGAAAAGTCTCGCTCGACCACATCTACACGCGGCCCGACCCGCGCGCGTACTTCACCGTGCTGCGCACGCTCGACTACTGCGTACCGCAGCTCGCCAAGCCGTACTTCGCCAAGCTCCTGAAGGAGTACCGCGAGGCCCGGCGGGTGGCGGTGCCCAAGGTCGTCGACATCGGCTGCTCGTACGGCATCAACGCAGCGCTGCTGAAGTACGACGTGACCATGGACGAGCTGTACGCCCGTTACGGCGACGACGCGGCCGCCGGGCTGACGCGCGAGGAGCTGCTCGCCCGGGACCGGGAGCTCTCCCGCGCCCGCCGGCCCGCGCAGCCCACCCGCTTCGTCGGCCTCGACGCCTCGGAGAACGCGCTGTCCTACGCGCGGCAGGCCGGCTTCCTCGACGGCACCGTCCACGCCGACCTGGAGAACCACGACCCCACGCCGGACCAGCGCGCCCTGCTGTCCGGCGCCGACCTGGTCTTCTCCACCGGCTGCATCGGCTACGTCACCGAACGCACCCTCACCCGCGTCGTCCGCGCGCAGGGCGGCCGCCGGCCCTGGATGGCCCACTTCGTGCTGCGGATGTTCCCGTTCGACCCCGTCGAGCGGGAGCTGGCGGCCCTGGGCTACGAGACCACCCGCGTCGACGGGATGTACAAACAGCGCCGGTTCGCCTCCCCCGAGGAGCAGGCGCTCGTCCTGGACACGATGTCGGCGGCCGGAGTGGATGCCACAGGGCTGGAAGCGGAAGGCTGGCTGTACGCACAGCTCTACGTCTCCCGGCCGTACGGCCCGGCAGGACGCCTCCGGTCCCAAGATCCTCACGACCCGAATCGAGAGCAGCTTTGAACCCCAGTCAGGGCACGGCCACCGCCCCCTCGGCCACCGCCGCCTCCACCACCCCCACCTTCGCCCACGAGGACACCCTGCCGCGGGTGCCGCTGCCCTCGCTGGAGGACAGCTGCGAGCGGTTCCTCGCCTGGTGCGGGCCGCTGCTGACCCCCGAGGAGCGGGCGGCGACCGAGGCGGAGGTCGCCGCCTTCCGCAGCCCGGACGGCCCGGGCCCGGTCCTGCAGGCGGCGCTGGCGGGGTACGACCGCACGCCCGGCGTGCACAGCTGGCTCGACACCTTCTGGCCCTACCGCTACCTCGGCCGCCGGGACCGCATCGCCCTCAACGCCAACTTCTTCTTCCTCTTCCAGGACACCGGGCAGCCGCAGGCCGAGCGGGCGGCCGGGCTGATCGCCGCGGCGCTCGCCTACAAGAAGCAGCTCGACCGGGAAGAGATCCCGCCCGTGGTGCTGCGCGGGGCGCCGCAGACCATGGAGCAGAACAAGTACCTCTTCTCCACCACCCGCATCCCCGGCGCCGAGCAGGACACGGTCCGCCACCCCTACTCCGAGGACTGGCCCGGCCCCTCCGACGCCCGCCACATCGTCGTCTTCTTCCGCGGCGCGATGTACCGCATGGACGTCCTCGGCGCCGACGGCACCCCGCACAGCCTCGCCGACCTCGAAGCGGGGCTGGCCGCCGTCGTGAAGGCCGGCGAGGAACCGGCCGCCGCGCACACCCCCGTCGGCCACCTCACCACGATGGCCCGCGCCGAATGGGCCGCAGCGCGCGACGACCTCCTCGCGTACCACCCCGGCAACGCCGCCGCGCTCGACACCGTCGAGACCGCCCTCTTCTGCGTCTGTCTGGAGGACTTCGCGCCCGCCGACACCCAGGAGACCTGCGACGAGCTGCTCTACGGGGACCGCGGCAACCGCTGGTTCGACAAGGCCGTCTCCTTCGTCGTCTTCGCCGACGGCCGGGCCGGCATCAACGTCGAGCACTGCGGCCTGGACGGCACGACCATCCTCAGCTTCGTCGACACCCTCCTCGGCAGCCCCGCCGAGGAGCACTCCCGGCTCTCCGGCGCCCGCTCCCAGGGCCGGCCCGAGATCGCCCCGGTCGTCTTCGCGCTGGACGACGCCCTCCGGGCCAGGGCCCGCGCCGCCGCCGAGTCCTTCGCCCAGTACGGCGCGGACACCGCCACCCAGACGGTGTCCTTCGAGGACTTCGGCAGCACCGCGGCCAAGGCCCTCCGCGTCTCGCCCGACGCCTTCGTGCAGCTCGCCTACCAGCTCGCCCACCAGCGCGCGAAGGGCCGGCTGGGCGCCACGTACGAGTCGATCGCCACCCGCCAGTGGCGGCGCGGCCGCACCGAGGCCATGCGCGTGGTGACCCCCGAGATCCAGGCGTTCGTGGCCGCCATGGAGGACCCGGCGGCCGACGCCGAAGCCCGCCGCGCCGCCTTCCGCACCGCCGCGGCGGCCCACGTCACCCGCGCCAAGGAGTGCCAGGCGGGCGAAGCGCCCGAGCAGCACCTGTGGGAGCTGGAGCTGATCCAGCGCCGCCGCGGCGCGGACCTGGGCGTGACCGAGCAGCCGGCCCTCTACCGGTCCCCGGGCTGGGTGACCATGCGCGACGACTACCTGAGCACCAGCTCGGCGCCGTCGGCGCACATCCAGTACTTCGGCTTCGGCTCCACGAGCAGCCGCTGCATCGGCATCGCCTACGTCCTTCTGCCCGACCGCTTCAACCTCTACCTGAGCACCCCCCGCGCGGTCGCCGACCAGATGCACGCCTTCGCGGACCACCTCCGCACCGCGGTCGCCGAACTCCGGGAGCTGCTGACGGGGGAGTGACCCCCTGCCGCGCCGAGGGCCGCCACCCGCGACGGGGTGGCGGCCCTCGGCGTATTTCCTGTCCACCCGCCGCCGAAAACGGGTAGAAACCTTCTCTGGTACCGGAGTTGACCGTGCGGCGGAGGGGGCCACGTGAGCGAGGAACGGGAACAGCCGGCACGTACGGCGGATGCCACGGTGGCCGACGGCGGGAGCGCGCCGGAAGGCGGCGCGCGGTTCCCGCGGTTGCGTACCTGGGGAATGGCGCTCGCCGGCGTCGTGATCAGCAGCTTCGTGGCGGCACTGGTCACGAACTACTTCGACACCTGGACGAGCGCGGGCGCCGTCCCGGGAGGCCGCGGCCTCTCCGCGGAGTCCCAGGTCTGGTGGGACAGGACCCGGGACGTCCGGACGGTGGCGATGCCGCACCCCGTGGATCTCCACGCCCTCGGGCTCTCCGCCGGGGACGCGGACAGCCAGTTCGACACCCTCGTCAAGGACGGTGGCAGCTACGCGGGCATGATGCGCATCCGGCTGACGCTCATGAACTTCGCCAAGTCGCCGGCCGTCATCACGGGCGTGCGGGCCGTGACGACCGCGGAGAAGCCGGCCCCTTCGGGACCGTTCTTCTCGTGCGGCGGAGCCCAGGGCAGCACGGGCGTCACCCGGGTGCGGCTGGATCTGGGGAGCGCGGACAAGGAGGC
Organism: Streptomyces sp. NPDC000151; assembly: GCF_040301705.1. Classification (NCBI taxonomy): domain Bacteria; kingdom Bacillati; phylum Actinomycetota; class Actinomycetes; order Kitasatosporales; family Streptomycetaceae; genus Streptomyces; species Streptomyces sp. NPDC000151. The sequence continues at coordinate 7,245 of NZ_JBEPFC010000123.1, forward strand.
GGAGGAGTACGACGGGGACGAGCTCGTGGGCCGTTATCCCACCGAGCAGATCCAGCTCGCGAAGCAGGACGAACCGGCGATCTTCGACGTGCGGGTGACGGCCGGGCCCGCCCTCTCCAGGTACGTCATCGAGATCCACTACACCCAGGGCACGACGAAGGGGACGCTGCGGGTGGACGACGGGGGAAAGCCGTTCGCGCTGGGCCCGGTGAGCAAACGGGGAACGCACTACCGGTGCGACGAGAACGCGAACACCTGGGTGCGGTCGTGAGACGCCGCGGTCTCCTCCTCGCCGCGGTCGTGACCGGCGCCGTCGTGGGCGCGCTCGTGGGAGCCGGGGCCGGCGGACCGGAGACGCTCGGGGGCGGGCCGGACGTCCAGGTGCTCGGCCGCTCGGTACTGGGGGAATCGGGCGGCTGGACGGCGACGGTACGGACCGGGCGCCCCGTGCCGCGCCGGCTGCTCGACCCGGCCGGCGGCTGCCTTCCGCTGCACGCCTGGGCGAGCGAGCGCGGCGCGGTCCCCCGGGGCACGGCCACCGCGGCGTTCACCGTCGCGGCACCGGCCGGCCGGGCACTGCTCGTCCGCGGGGTGAAGGTGATCAGAGGCAAGCGCCTCCCGCTGCCGGAGGGCCGGGACGTGGCGTGCTCCGAGACCGGTGGCTCCGCCCTGGGCTACGGCATGCGGCTGCGCGCCGAGCAGAGCCTGGACGGTACGCCGACGGGCCGGCCGCTGAGCCAGTACGTGCGCCCGGGCGGCACCACCGGCGGCTTCGTCCGGGTCCGTACCCACAGCTGTTCCTGCCAGTGGTGGATCGAACTGGACGTGCTCGACAACGGGAAACCCCGAAAGCTCCGGATCGACGACGGCGGCAGGCCGTTCACCCTCGCCCCTCCGGCCCCGCCTGTCGCGACGGACGCGGACCGGGAGGTGTGGCAGTACGGCGGCGGAAACATCCCGCTGGCCGGGCAGCCGCACAACGGCACGGTCGGCGATCACCGGCTCTCCGCCCGCGGACTCTGGCTGACCCCCGGCTCCCAGGCACCCTGGCAGCTCACCACCGACCATGAGGTCCCTGCCGTCCGGCGGATCGCCGGCACCCTGGACGTACCGGGAGTGCCCTGCGTACGCATGTACCGCACCCTCGTCGCCGCAGGCGGCCGGCACACCGGGCACAGCACCTTCCTGGCGCAGGTCGCCTCCCGCACCGAGCAGTCCCTCACGGCGGACGTCCGTCTGCACATCGAGAAGGTCGAGCCGCGGCGCGGCGGCACCGGCTACGCCTGCCTGGCCGACAACTGGCAGCAGGACATGGACCGCAAGCGCGAGACGGCGGCCGTGTACCTGGCGGGCGCCACACCCGGTACGGATCTCCCCGTCATGACGGGAACGGAGCTGGACCTCGCCCGCCGAGAAGCGGACCCCGTCGGCCAGGCACCCCTGTTCTTCGGGGTGGAACCGGGCGACGCCGACTACTCCTTCACGGTCCGGCTGCGCCTCACCGACAGGACCGGCAAGGTCACGGAGCACACCCTGAGCGACAACGGCAGACCGTTCGTCGTGTCCGGGGCGCCACCCCCCGACGGCCTCGTCGTCTACCGCGAGAGCGGCAACAGCACCAGCCTCTTCCTGGCCCACTGACTTCGCGCGGGCCGGCCGGTCGATGCCGGATTTGCCCCGGCCCGGGGGCGGTATGCCACAGTGGGCCGTCCCGGTGGGCCGGGCGCGCCGTGTGCGCTGCCGCTGCCGGGAACACCCCTCCTCCACAGACCTTCCGGTCGTGCCTCCCGCGTGTCCGGAATGTCGCTTCACCGCCGTCCGTCCCTCCTCCCTTCCCAGAGAGCAATGCAGGCAACGACTCTTGTCCCCCGAGCCGCCGACCTGTTCACCCAGGGCCTGGAGCGCCGGTCAGGCGCCGCCCTGCTGCGCTTCGGCGCCGCCCGGCCGCGCCCGGCCGACCGGATCAGCTGGACCGGTGACGGCGCCGCCGCCTGGCTCGACGACGTCCGTGGTCACGTGTGGTCCGTGGGCGAGCCGGACGCCGCCGCCGGCCTCGTCCTGCGCGCGGCCCTGGCCCTGCCCGACCGGGTACGGGAGTTCACCGGCCCCCGCGGCACCGAGACCCTGGTCGGCCGCCATCTCCCGGTGACGGACATCGTCGAGTGGATCTTCCGCTGGACGCTGGAGGAGCCCCCGGTCCACCGCGGCGAGGGCCGGGTCGTCGTCCTCGACGAGTCCCACCACGCCGAACTCCAGGCCTTCCTCGGCGAGCACAGCCCCGGCCACTCCACCGGCCCCGGCTCCGCCGACGTCAGCCTGTGGGCCGGCATCCGCGGCGCCGACGGCCGGCTCGTCGCCTGCGGCGCCCTGAGCAGTCTGCGGGACAGCGGCGCCCCGCTGATGGCCTCCGTCGCGACCGACGCCACCCAGCGCGGCCAGGGCCTCGGCGCGGCCCTGACCTCCTGGCTGACCCGGCACGCCGTCCGGCACCACGGCTTCTGCACCCTCTGGCAACTCGCCGACAACACCCCCGCCGACCGCCTCTACACCCGCCTCGGCTACCGCAACGAGGACCCTTGCGTCTCGGCGCGTATCCCGGCGCACTGACCGCACGACCGGACTCTCCCCGCAGCGCAGGCGCGGAATCTCCCGTTTCGGGCTATACCAGGGGAGTGGGGCATACGTCCGCCGACGTGCAGACGGGAGGTCCGGCAATTGCTGACCATCGACCTGGCGCTCTTACTTGCTGTCATCCTCTTCGTGGTGATGCGCCGCCCCCCGAGGCCCAGAAAGCGAATCGATCAGGTCATGGTGGTGATCGCCGCCGTGGCATTCGGAGTCCTCATCGCCACGACCCCGCTTGGTCAGGGAATCCTGGACTTCCTGGCCCAACTCACGAGCGGCGTCTCACAAGCCGCCTCCTGACCGCCCGTACTCAGCGAGGGCGGGTGTTGAGGGCGTACGCGAGACCCTCGTCGGTCTCGGCGGCCAAGCCGTCGCGGAACGCCGTCTCGTAGGCCGGGCCGCCGATGGTCTGCCGGAGGCGGCGCTCGCAGGCTTCGCGGGCGGCGACCAGTTCGGGGACGCCGGCCTGCCGTCGGCCGAGGGTGTGCCAGCGCCGTTCGGCGATGCCGAGCAGCCGGGCCACCTCCGCCTCCCGGCGGGGTTCCTCCGCGAGCGCCGAAGCCAGTACGTCGAGGCACATGGCCACGCCGATGCCATCGTGGAGCTGGGCCTTCGCCTCCAGGGCGGTACGGGCGCAATCGGCCGCCTCCTGCGGCCGGCCGAGGCCGAGCGCGTTCCATGCCTGCATGTAGCGGGCCCACGCCAGGGCAGAGAGCTCGCCGCGGCTCTCGCACGCCGCGCACAGCTCGTCCGCCTCTGCCTCGGCCCGGACCGACTCGCCGAGCTGTACGAGGACGAACACCCGGGTGTTCCAGACCAGCAGCCCCGACACCGCGTACGGGCCGGGGGCCTCCTGCCGGTACGGCGCCGCGTCGAGCGCCGCGAGGGCGGCTTGCGGCTGCCCCTGCAGCACCAGGGCGGTGCCTTCGATATGGGCCGCGGCGTTCCGGATTCCGGGGGTGCCCTCCTTCTCGGCTGCCGCCTTGAGCTCGTGGCCCATCCGGGTGGCGACCTCGGTGTCGCCCTGAACGATGGCGGCGAGCCCGCGCGCGTAAACGCCCCTGCTGTGGATCCGGCCGGGCACCGGCCAGCGGTCGAGCGCCCGGTCCAGGTAGTGGCTCCCCTCGCGGGCGAACCCGCAGGCGTACCAGAAGAACCACAGCGTCCCGGCCAGGTCCAGTGCGCCGCTGTCGTCGGAGCCGGAGAGGCTGTGGTCCAGCGCGGCGCGGAGGTTGGCGTGCTCGGTGATCGTTCGCGCGCTCCAGGCCAGCTGCCGCGGGCCGACCCATGAGGCGTCGGCCTCCCGGGCCAGGGCCCGGTAGAACTCCCCGTGCCGGCGCCGCCATTCGTCCTCCTCGCCGAGGCGGTGCAGCCACTCCGCGCCGTATTCGCGCACCGTGTCGAGCATGTCGTAGCGCGGGCGCGCCGGATCGTCCGTGGGCCGCGGGCGCACCAGGGACTTGGCCACCAGGCCGTCCAGCGCGGCGGGGACCGTGGCGGCGTCGAGCGGGCCGCCCGCGCACACGGCCCGCGCGGCCTCCCGGTCGAAGCCGCCGTGGAAGACCGACAGGCGGGCCCACAGCAGCCGTTCGGCCGGCAGGCACAGCTCATGGCTCCAGCCGATGGTCGTCCGCAGCGTCAGATGGCGCGGCAGTACGTCACCGTTGTGGCCGGCGGTCCGTGCGGTCAGCACCTCGAAGCGGGCGTCCAGCCGGTCACAGAGCTGCTCGACGGGCAGTTCCGGCACCTGGACCGCCGCCAGCTCGATGGCGAGCGGAATACCGTCAAGACGCCGGCAGACGGCCCGCACCGAAGCCCGGTTGACGGCGCCGACCTCGAAGCCCGGCACGACGGCGGCCGTGCGGACGGCGAAGAGCCGTACCGCGTCGCTGTCCGCGTGCTCGGCATCCTCCACGGGCAGCGGATCCACCGGCAACTGCCGCTCCCCGGCGGCCCCCAGCGGCTCTCGGCTGGTCACCACCACGCGCAGCCCCGGCGCCGCGGCCAGCAGGACGCGCACCAATTCGGCACAGGCCCCCACCAGGTGCTCGCACGAATCGAGTACGAGCAGCAGCTCCTTGTCCGCGAGCCACTCGGCGACCACCTCGAGGGCCGGCCGGGTGGTCTGGTCGGCCAGGCCCAGCTCTTCCAGCAGGGTGATGCCGAGCAGATCCGGGGCCCGCAGCGAGGCCAGCGGGACCAGCCACGCCCCGTCGGCGAAGTACTGGCTCATCCGGGCGGCCGCCCGCAACGCCAGCCGCGACTTGCCGACCCCGCCCACGCCGACCAGCGTCACCAGCCGTGAATCCGCCACCATGGCCTCGATCGCGGCGAGTTCGCACTCCCGCCCCACCAGACTCGTCGGCTCCGGCGGCAGGTTCCCCACCAGCCGTCCCGGGCCGGATGCTCTCGACACGGCGCCCCTTCCCTTGCGGCCGCCGTCCGGCCGCCGCCCCAGTCTGCTGCCGCACACGGCCCCGGGCACGGGATTCGCGGGAGCCGCACGCTATTGGCGCGGCCGACGCGCAGAAGTCTTCGCCAGACCGCCACGTTCGTTCCCGCCAGGCCATCTTCGGTCTTCCGGTCCGTGTCCCAGGGATTTCCAGCAGAGTGGTCGCTCCGCCGTCGGGAGGGGCGGACGACTCGGAAAGCGGGCGGTCGCATGGCCTTGAGGGGGCGGTGGGGAGTCCCGGGCCTGTGGGCCGTCGCGCTCGTGGTGAGCCTGCTCCTCGCCGTGTTGAACGTGGTGACCGGAGGCCGGACGCCGGGTGTCACCGCGCTCGTCATCGGCCCCCTACTGGTCTGCCCCCGGCACGACGCCCACCACACCGCCGCGCTCGCCGCCTGGGCCCTGCTGCTGGCCCTCGCCGCCGGTACGGCACACGGCCTCGTGACCACGCCGCGCTTCGCCCTGGACTACCTCCTCCTGCTGGCGACGAGCGCGCTGACCGTCCGTACCGCCGCCGCGCACACGGCCCGCGGGGCCGAGCTGAAGCAGGTCACCGAGGTGGCGCGGGCGGCCCAGAGCGCGATCATGCACCCGGTCTCCGCGCGGGTCGGCGACATCGAGGTGTGCACCCGGCAGCACTGCGCCGTGGAACGGGCGTCGGTGGCCGGTGACGTGTACGACGCCGTCCACACGCCGTACGGGCCGCGCGTCCTCATCGCGGACGTGTCCGGCCACGACCTCGCCTGCCTGCGCACCACCGCGCAGGTCATCGGGGCCTTCCGGGAGCTGGCCCAGCTCACCCCCGAGCTCCCGGACCTGGCCCGCAAGCTCGACGCCCGGCTCGCCCCCGAGCTGGGCCCGGAGGAGTTCGTCACCGCGCTCTTCGCGGAGTTCGCCCCGGGTGAGGTCCGGCTGGTCAACTGCGGCCATCCCGCGCCGCTCCGGGCGGGCGAGCGGATCCGCCTGCTGGAGTCGCCCACCGGCCCCGCCACGCCCTTGGGCCTGCAACCGGCGCCCCGGCTGCAGCGCTTCCGGCTGGACCCCGGCGACCGGCTGCTGTTCTACACCGACGGCCTGAGCGAGGCCCGCGACCCGGCCGGCGCCGACTTCCCGCTCCTCGAACACGGCCCCGCGGCCCTGGCCGCCCCCTCGTCCTTCGAAGCGCTCGACGCACTGTACGGAGCCGTCGTCGCCCACGTCGGCGCCCCGCTCACCGACGACCTCACCCTCGTCCTGTGCCGCCCCACCGAGCTGCGCGCCCCCGCCCCGGCACCCATCACTGAGGGCCGCCACCCGAATCCGGGTGGCGGCCCTCACTGGTCAATCTGACGCAACCATCAGCGAACTGGCCGGGCGATCAGGCTTCCGCCCAGGCGCCTCGGCCCCGCCTCTTAGAGGTCGAAGTACAGCTCGAACTCGTGCGGGTGCGGGCGGAGCTGGATCGGGGCGATCTCGTTGGTGCGCTTGTAGTCGATCCAGGTCTCGATCAGGTCCGAGGTGAAGACGCCGCCCTGCTGGAGGTACTCGTTGTCCGCCTCCAGGGCGTCGAGTACCGCGGGGAGGGAGGTCGGGACCTGCTGGACGTTCGCGTGCTCCTCGGGAGCGAGCTCGTAGAGGTCCTTGTCGATCGGCTCGGCCGGCTCGATCTTGTTCTTCACGCCGTCCAGGCCCGCGAGGAGGAGCGCGGAGAAGGCCAGGTACGGGTTGGAGGACGGGTCCGGGGCGCGGAACTCGACGCGCTTGGCCTTCGGGTTCGAGCCGGTGATCGGGATACGCATCGCGGCCGAACGGTTGCGCTGCGAGTACACCATGTTGACCGGGGCCTCGAAGCCGGGGACCAGGCGGTGGTAGGAGTTCACCGTCGGGTTGGTGAAGGCCAGCAGCGACGGGGCGTGCTTGAGGATGCCGCCGATGTAGTAGCGGGCGGTGTCCGAGAGGCCCGCGTAGCCCTGCTCGTCGTAGAAGAGCGGGTCGCCGCCGGCCCACAGGGACTGGTGGACGTGCATGCCGGAGCCGTTGTCACCGAAGATCGGCTTGGGCATGAAGGTCGCGGTCTTGTTGTTGCGCCAGGCGACGTTCTTCACGATGTACTTGAAGAGCATCAGGTCGTCGGCCGCGGCCAGCAGCGTGTTGAACTTGTAGTTGATCTCCGCCTGGCCGGCGGTGCCGACCTCGTGGTGCTGGCGCTCGACCTGCAGGCCGGCGGCGTCCAGCTCCAGGGAGATCTCGGCGCGCAGGTCGGCGAAGTGGTCGACCGGCGGGGCCGGGAAGTAGCCGCCCTTGTAGCGCACCTTGTAGCCGCGGTTGTTCTCCACCGCACCGGTGTTCCAGGCGCCGGCCTCGGAGTCGATGTGGTAGAAGGACTGGTTCGCCGACGTCTCGAAGCGCACGTTGTCGAAGACGTAGAACTCGGCCTCGGGGCCGAAGAAGGCGGTGTCGGCGATGCCGGTGGAGGCGAGGTACGCCTCGGCCTTCTTCGCCACGTTCCGCGGGTCACGGCTGTACTGCTCGCCGGTGATCGGGTCGTGGATGAAGAAGTTGATGTTGACGGTCTTGTCGCGGCGGAAGGGGTCGACACGGGCGGTCGACAGGTCCGCGCGGAGCGCCATGTCGGACTCGTGGATGGCCTGGAAGCCGCGGATCGAGGACCCGTCGAACGCCAGCTCCTCGTTCGGGTCGAACGCCTTCGCCGGGATCGTGAAGTGCTGCATCACACCGGGCAGGTCGCAGAACCGGACGTCGACGAACTTGACGTCCTCGTCCGCGATGAACTTCTTGGCCTCGTCGGCGTTCTGGAACATCCAACTCCTCCTAGCCCGGTCACCGGTCGGCGGCTCGGGGTTGCTCCTCGGATCGCGACCATGTGCGGTGGCGCGCTCGCCCGACCATAGGTAGGCGGGATTTCCCAAGCATGACCCATTTGTTTCGCCCAGGTTAACCGGCGCGCGGTGGCCGTGGCCCGTCCTGGCGCCCCGGCCGCGTGCCGGGACGGCCCCGTACCCCGTACGGCGGGGTGGTCGCCGCCCACCCCGTTCCGGTGCCCCGCCCAGCGGGAAATGTATGCGGTCGCAGTACCGTGGACGGGTGGACAACAGGCAAGCAATGGGATCGTGGCTCTCCGGGCCCCGCGCGGCGGCCGAGGACATGGGCGTCGACTTCGGTTACCGGGGGCAGCAGCTGGGACTGCCGGAGCACGGCCCCGGCTCGGTCGCCCGGCCGGGCCGCCGGTTCGTGGCCCTGCTCATCGACTGGGCGCTGTGCATGCTCATCGCGTACGGGCTGCTCAGCGGCGGCCGGGCGAACGCGGCGAGCAACTGGGCGCTGCTGGTCTTCCTGGTCCTGAGCCTGCTGACCGTCGGCACGGTCGGCTTCACCCCGGGCAAGCGGCTGCTGGGCCTGCGCGTGGTCGCCGAGGGCGGCGGCCGGCTGTCGCTGCCCCGCGTGCTGGTCCGTACGGTCGCGCTGATGATCGTCATCCCCGCCGCGATCTGGGACCGCGACGGCCGCGGCCTGCACGACCGCCTGGCGCGGGCCGTCCAGGTACGGATCTGATCGCAGGCGTCACACGTGAAGAGGAACCGCAGACCTCACACGTAAAGAGAAGCGGCCCGGGACCGAGGTCCCGGGCCGCTTCCGTGTCGTCGTCTGCCGTGTCGTCGTCCGGCGGAGAGAGGCGCCTCAGCGCATCCGGCCGCCCTTCGGCATCCGCGCGCCCTTGGGCATCGGCCCCTTCGGCACCGGCATGTTGCTCATCAGGTCGCCGAGCGCCTTCAGCCGGTCGTTGGTGGCCGTCACCTGGGGGCCGGGCAGTACGCGCGGCAGCTTGAGCAGCGTCGTACGGAGCTTCTTCAGCGGTACCTGGCCCTCCTCGTCACCGACCACGAAGTCGTGGACCGGCGCGTCGGAGACCGTCCGGGCCATCCGCTTCTTCTCCGCGGCCAGCAGACCGCGGAGCCGGTTCGGATTGCCCTCGCCGACGAGCACGATGCCGGGCTTGCCGACCGCGCGGTGCACGACGTCCTGGTTCCGGTTCATCGCGACCGCGGGCGTCACCGACCAGCCGCGGCCGATGTTCTCCAGTACCGCCGCCGCGGCTCCCGGCTGGCCCTCCATCTGACCGAAGGCGGCCTTCTCGGCGCGCCGGCCGAAGATGACCGCCATCGCCAGGAACGCCAGCAGGAAGCCCAGGATGCCCGCGTACACGGGGTGGCCGATCAGGAAGCCGATGGCAAGGAGAACGCCGAATACGACGATGCCCACGCCCGCGACGACAAGACCGACCTTGGAGTCGACCCGACGGGTCATCTTGTAGGTCAGGGCGATCTGCTTGAGCCGCCCCTGGTTCGCAGTGTCTGCGTTTTCCTTCCTCGCCATGTACGGAAGTTTACGTGGCCGAGGTGCTCCGGGTCGCCGCGGCCTCCAGCACGTGCTGAGCGGCCCGCCGGTCCTCGGCGCGGCGGCGGTCCTCCAGCACCGCCGTCCAGGCGTTCCGGCGGGCGGTGCGCTGACCGCCTCGCATCAGCAGCGACTCCACGGCGCGCAGGGCGCCGGTGACGGACGGGATCGGCAGAGGGGTGGCGCGGACGGGCGCGGCCTGCATGGCGTGAGTCCCCTTCGGGGTGGTGGGAACAACGGGGGTATGAGCGGTGCGTGCATCCATCGTCACTGAAAGGTGTTACCAACGGATGACCGCACGGTCAAACGCCCATGAAACGTCGGCGCGGCCCGCACCGCTCCCGCCTGGGAGAAGTACGGACCGCGTACTCCGGCGTGTGCCGGGACTCACATCCGGCGGCCGCGCGGGACCGCGGACGAACGCAAATCCCGAACGCGAATCCGGTACGGACGATCATGCGGACGGGCGGCGCCCGATGGTGATCAGCGCCCCGTGACGGCGCTCGCCCCATCAGGCGGCCGATTCCCGATGGTGATCACACCGCCGGGCGCTCCGCGTCCGCCGCGCGCTTGTCCATCGCCTGCTTGAAGAGCCGGCCGGCGCGGTACGAGGAGCGGACCAGCGGCCCGGACATGACGCCCGCGTAGCCGATCTCCTCGGCCTCCTCCTGGAGCTCGACGAACTCCTGCGGCTTCACCCAGCGGTCCACCGGGTGGTGCCGCACCGTCGGGCGCAGGTACTGGGTGATGGTGATCAGCTCGCAGCCCGCGTCGTACAGGTCCTGCAGCGCCTGGCTGATCTCCTCGCGGGTCTCGCCCATGCCCAGGATCAGGTTGGACTTGGTCACCAGGCCGTCCTCGCGGGCCTTGGTGATGACCTCCAGCGAGCGCTCGTACCGGAAGCCCGGGCGGATCCGCTTGAAGATCCGCGGCACCGTCTCCACGTTGTGGGCCAGCACCTCGGGGCGCGAGGAGAAGACCTCGGCCAGCTGCTCGGGGACCGCGTTGAAGTCCGGGATCAGCAGCTCGACGCCCGTGTCGGGCATCAGGCCGTGGATCTGGCGGACGGTCTCCGCGTACAGCCAGGCCCCGCCGTCGTCGAGGTCGTCACGGGCCACACCGGTGATCGTGGCGTACCGCAGACCCATGGTCTGTACGGATTCGGCCACCCGGCGCGGCTCGTCGCGGTCCAGCTCCTGCGGCTTGCCGGTGTCGATCTGGCAGAAGTCGCAGCGGCGGGTGCACTGGTCACCGCCGATGAGGAAGGTCGCCTCGCGGTCCTCCCAGCATTCGAAGATGTTGGGGCAGCCCGCCTCCTGGCAGACCGTGTGCAGGCCCTCGCTCTTCACCAGGCCCTGCAGGTGGTTGTACTCGGGGCCCATTTTCGCCCGAGTCTTGATCCACTCGGGCTTGCGCTCGATGGGGGTCTGGCTGTTCCGGACCTCCAGGCGCAGCATCTTGCGTCCGTCGGGTGCGACAGCGGACACTCCGGCTCCCTAAGCTTCGTTTCTTCGGCGTACCCAGGGTACGCCCGTTGATTCGCACGTCTTTACGTGTCTTTATGTGCTGCACGCTTTACGTGCGGTGCAACCCGGTGCCGCCGGGCCGCATTCCGCCGGGCTCCCTGGTGGGGGCGCCGACGGGCCGGGTCATACGGCGCGGGGCAGCAGCTCGGCGTTCTCCAGTACGTCCCGCAGATGCTTCTCGGCGACCGGCAGCACCTCGTCGATCGTGACCTCGCGGCCCAGCTCGTTCGAGAGCGAGGTCACGCCCGCGTCGCGGATGCCGCACGGGACGATCTTGTCGAACTCGGTGTTGTCCGGATTCACGTTCAGCGCGAAGCCGTGCATCGTCACGCCCTTCGCCACCCGGATACCGATCGCGGCGAGCTTGCGGTCCTCGCGGCGCTGCCCGGCATTGGACGGGGCGTACTCCGGGCCGTTCAGCCGGGGGTCGAACAGCTCGTCGTTGACGCGCGGGTCGAAGTCCAGATTCAGGCCGCCCAGGGCCGTGCGCTGCTCCACGGGGTCGCCCAGCACCCACACGCCGCTGCGGCCCTCGACCCGGGAGGTCTCCACGCCGAACTCGGCGGCCACGCGGATCAGGGCGTCTTCGAGGCGGCGCACGTGTGCCACCACGTCGACCGGGCGCGGCAGCTTCTGGATCGGGTAACCGACCAACTGCCCCGGACCGTGCCAGGTGATCTTCCCGCCGCGGTCCACGTCGATGACGGGGGTGCCGTCCAGGGGGCGCTCGCTGTCGGCCGTGCGCCGGCCCGCCGTGTACACGGGCGGGTGCTCCAGCAGCAGACAGGTGTCCGGGATCTCGTCGGCGAACCGGGCGGCGTGCACCCGGCGCTGCTCCTGCCACGCCGTCGTGTACTCCACGCGGTCGGCGCCGAAGCCCATCCGGACAAAGCGCAGCTCACTCATGGCGGCTCCTCTTATTGCATCCATCGCGCCCGTCACCACTGTACGGGCGTGCCCGGGAACGCCCGAGGGCGGCCGGTTACGGGGCGGTACGGGCGGCCGGTGGCGGCCGCCGCGGCGTGGGTGACGCAGGCGTGATGCGGGTGCGACGGACGGTACGGACCGGGCGTGCGGGGCGGGACTTCCGGCAGGGCTCACGGGGGCCGCGTCGGCCTTTGACGCTGTGCTCACACGATCGGATGAACGCAGAGAGAACCTGGCCGGAACTCCGCTGTGGGCCGCTACATTCACGCCGTTCCAGGAGGGCGAAAGCGCCGGACGGTGTCGACCGGGCCCGGGCGGCGCGGCCCGGAAGGCAGGAGACCGTAAAGCTGATGACGGAACGACCCGACCCAGGCCCACAGCTTGAGGGATCGCCGCAACGCACACCCAACCGCAGACTCGCCTCGCTGATCGCCGAGGCGGGATTCTCCAATGCCGGTCTGGCCCGCCGGGTGGACCAGCTGGGGCTGGAACACGGGCTCGACCTGCGCTACGACAAGACATCGGTGACCAGATGGCTGCGCGGCCAGCAGCCGCGCGGCACCACCCCCGCACTGATCGCCGAGGTCTTCACCCGCCGCCTCGGACGCCGGCTCTCGGCGCAGGACCTGGGTCTGGACGCCTGCGCACCCGTGTACGCGGGGCTCGAATTCGCCGCGACCCCCGGCGAGGCGGTCGACATCGTCAGCGGGCTGTGGCGCAAGGACTCCGGCAGCCACGCCGAACTGCGGAAGATCGCGTTCACCCCGGCAGGCCTGGTGGTGCCCAGCCGGGACTGGCTCATCGGACGCGCCGACGAACGGGTCGCACGCGGCGAACCGGGCCCCGAGCCGCCCGGGCCCCGGGTGCCCGCACAGCTGCGCACCGGGGTGCCCCGCCAGCGCCGCCCCGAGCGCCCGGACCCCGCACACGGGTACCGCGTGTCGGCCGGTGACATCGCGGCACTGCGGTCGGTCGGCGAGCTCTTCCGGACGCTGGACCACGCGTACGGCGGCGGCCACGCGCGCCAGGCACTGGTGCGCTACCTGGAACACGAGGCCGAACCGATGCTGCGCGGCGCGTACAGCGAGGCCATCGGGCGGCGGCTCTTCTCCGCCGTCGCCGACCTGACCCGGCTGGCCGGCTGGACCTCGTACGACATCACCGCGCACGGCTTGGCACAGCGCTACTTCGTCCAGGCGTTGCGACTGGCGCAGGCCGCCGGTGACCGCGCGTACGGCAGCTACGTCCTGATCACGATGAGCCGGCAGGCGGTGTACCTGGGGCACGGCCGGGAGGCCGTCCAGCTGGCGCGGGTGGCCCAGCAGGGCATCGGCAGCGGACCTCCGCCGCTGGTCCAGGCGCTGCTGCACGCGGCCGAGGCACGCGGGCACGCCGTACTGGGCGAGGTACGCGCCTGCACCGCCTCCCTGGCGCGCGCCGAACGGGCACTGGAGGCCGCGCGCCCCGGGGACGAGGTCCCGCACTGGGCGCGCTTCTTCGACGAAGCGCAGCTCGCGGACGAGTTCGGGCACTGCCACCGCGATCTGCAGCAGTACCGCGCGGCCGCCCAGCACGCCGAGCGCTCCCTGCAGCTGCGCGGCGCCGGCTACGCCCGCAGCCGGCTGCTCTGCCGTCTCGTACTGGCGAGTGCCCGGCTGGGCCTGGGCGAACTGGAGCAGGCGTGCACGCTGGGCGCCGAGGCGGCGGTACAGGCGGCGGAGATGCGGTCCGTACGCGTGCATGAGTACGTACGGGACTTCGAGCGCAGGCTGGAGCCGTACCGCGACGCCGCCCCCGTACGCGGGTACCGGGACAAGGTGACCGCGCTGGGGTGAGGCGGCGGCGGTAGCGCGCGGGGCGGCGGGGCCGGGGCGGAGCGTGCGACGCCCCGGCCCCGCGGTGTGACGGTGTCCGCGGGCGTTCGCCCTCCGGCGGGCTCAGGCGGCGTCGGAGAGGGGGCGGCGGGAGTCGTCGGGCGCCGGGATGCCGAAGTCGAGCAGCAGGGCGCGCGCGGCCCGTCGGCCCGAGCGCAGCGCGCCCTGGACCGTGCCGGTGTCGCGGTGGTCCCCGCAGACGTACAGCCCGGCCAGCACGCGTACGGGGCGCAGCGGATCGTGCGGCGCGGGCATGGCGGGCACGGCGTACGGATCATGGTGCGCGGCCAGCAGCCGCCAGCCGTCGGTACTGGTCCCGTACAGCCGCTCCAGCTGCGGACGGACGGTCTTGTCGAGCGCGCCGGCGGGCAGCGTGGCGGCGGAGCCGAGTACCGCGGTGGTGATCAGCGGCCTGCCGGGCGGTGTGCGCGAGGGGTCGACCGCGCTCGCGGCATAGCTGTACGCCACCGGCCCCTCGGTCGGCAGGAACAGCGTCGCGTCCTGTGCCTGTGGATAACTCGGGGCGGTGTCGGCGGTGTGGTGCAACATGGTCACGGGATGGAAGTCGGGGACCCGCAGCCCCGGCAACAGCTCAGCGGCGTCGCGCGCTCCCGTGGCCACGAGCGCCGCGCGGCACCGCAGTTGACGCTGATCGGAGGTGGTGACGAGCGTGGTGGAGACGGAGACGGCGCGGACGGACGTGCGCACGGTGCCCGGCGGCAGCGAGGCGGCGAGCAGCTCGGGGACGCTCGCCGCACCTCCCGCCGGCAGACACAGCCGCCCGGTGGCGAAGGCGCGCAGGGTGAGTGCCGCGCCCAGGCTGGAGCCCTGCAGCGTGGGATCGCCGAGCAGGGCGGTGAGCAACGGACGCAGCGCGGCGGCGCGGGGCGAGAGGACGTCATGGACCGGCTGGTCGCGTCCCGGACCCGAGGCGCTGCGGGAAGCCCGTTGCGTGCCCTGGGGGACGCGCAGCGTGGGAAGAAGCGAGGTGCCGAGGCCGGGGAGCCGGGAGGTCGCGAGACCGGGAAGGCGCGACGTGCCGAGACCGGGGAGCCGGGAGGTCGCGAGCGAGGGGAGGCGGGGTGTGCCGAGTGCGGGGAGACGGGGGGACGGGCTCAGCGGTCCGCCGGGCGACGGCAGGCGGGGACCGGGCAGCGAGGGGATACGGACGCCGGTGCGCGGCGAGGGGCGTGCAGAGGCGCGCGAAAGGGCGCGCGCTGTGGCCAGTGCGACCCTTGTGCTCCGGACGGCCCCGATGCGCTGCGCGCGCCGCCCGTTGTGCAGACATATACCGGGCGCGAAGGGCCGCAGCGTGAGGTCCTCGAGCGCGGGGGTTCTGCTCAGCTCGGGATAGGAGCTGACCAGGAGCTGACTGCCGCGGTCCAGGCGGAAGCCGTCCAGCTCCTCGGTGACCGCGCGGCCACCGACGCGGTCGGCGGCCTCCAGGACGGCGACGGTGGCGCCGGCGCGGGTGAGGTGGTGCGCGGCGGCCAGGCCGGCCACTCCACCACCGATGATGACGACGTCCACGGTGTCCGCCGGGGGCGCTGGCTGGGACGAGGGGGTTCGGGAAGCGGGGCTGCGCGGCACGGGTCCCTCCCTGGGTCGGCCGGGGTTTCGGCCCACGTCTCATGCCCTTCGCACGCACCGCTGATACCCACACATTCGAACGGAACGGCGCACACGGGCTCACATGCGAGCCATGCCACGGGCAAGCCATGCGAGCTATGCAAGCTATGCCGCAGGCAAGGGCCGGGGCGTCACGAGGCGTGAACGATCGCTCCGACACGTTCGTCACAAAGAGTG
>NZ_JBEPFC010000124.1:0-22674 GCF_040301705.1 Streptomyces sp. NPDC000151
GCGTACATCACCAAGAACAATTTCACTCGCCCGCGCCCTGGCCCGCCGCCGCGGCGCCGGACGGGGCGCGCGGCGAGAAGCTGCTGAAGACGGCGGTGCTGGACGCGCTGCACCGCGACCCGCACGCCCACAGCGAGCTGCCCGCCTACCTCTTCCTCGGGCCACCGGGCGGCGGCAAGACCACGTTGCTGCGGCAGCTGTCGGCGCGCGCCCAGGAGCTGGACGCGCCGCTGGCCTGGCTGGACCTGGACGGTGCGTACACCTCGATCACCGAGGTGGCCTTGGAGGCGGCCGGGCAGTTCCACCGGGACACCGCCCGGCATCCCGCGCTCGCCTTCCCGGCCTTCGCCGGGCTGCTCACCGCATTCGCCCTCGCGCCCGCGCCGCGTGCCATGAGGGAGCTGGCGGAGTCGGCGCGCGGCGTGCTGGGCCGCTTCCCGCTCGGCGACGTCCCCGGTACGGTCCGGGCCGGCCTGCAGAGCAGTCTGGACGCGCTCGGGGACGCACCGCCGCCGCCCGGCGTCGGCGCCGTGCTGCGGCTGGCCGGTGAACCGCGGCTCCGGCTGCGGCACTTGGAACGGGCGCTGGCCGGCGTCGCGCGGCGCAGCGGCGGCAGCGCCCGCGACCTGCTGCGGTATCTGCGGCGGCAGCTGGCGGGCCGCCCGGACGAGGCCGGGATCGTGGACGAAGTACTGCTGCGGGCGCTGCTCTCGGACCTGCGGACGGCCTACGGCGCCGGCTCCCCGCGCCGCCGCACCACGCACTGCCTCCTGCTGCTGGACAACGCCGACTGCCCGGTGGGCGAGGCGTTCCTGCAGGGGCTGGCCCACGCCCGGGCGCTGGACAGCGGCGTCACCCCGGCCTGGGACCCGCTGCTGGCCGTGGCCACCGCCGGGACCGTGCCCCGGCAGGTCGACCCGGAGCAGCTGGCCGGGCCCGACCTGCGCTTCCAGCTGACCAACTGGCGGCTGACGCATCGTCAGGAGACCCGCACGGCCGACGACCTGGTCGTCGCCCAGCTCGGCGGGCTGTCCCTGGCCGAGGTCACCGAACTGGCGGCGGAGACGCTCGACGGCACCCGCGGGCTGCCCCGGCCGCCCGTCGCGCGCCCTGCCGGCTGGCTCGGCCGCCTCGTGCACGACCTGACACGCGGCCACCCCGGCGCGGTCGCGGCGCTCCTCGACGCGCTGCCCCGCTTCCCCGCGGACACCGACTGGGCGTACCGGCTGCGCCGGCTGCTCACCCCGGCCGGGCCGCTGCCCGAGGGCACGGGCTGGGACTTCGCGGGCGATCTGCTGCACACGCTGCTGCGGGACGTGCCCGACGAGGTACGGGAGCTGCTGCCGCGGGCCGCGGCGGCGGTCGACCTGGACCACGCGTTCACGGCCTGGGGGCTGTGGGGCGACACGGACGACCGCGCGCAGGGCGCCCTGACCCACTTCCGTACGCACGGGCTGCTCACCCCGCCCGTGCAGGACGGCCAGACCGATCAGCTGCATCCCCTGCTGCGCCACCTGCTCCTGCGCGAACTGGCCGAGCGGCCGGAGACCGGCGCGTTCACCTGGCGGCACGCGCACGACGCGCTGCGGCTGCGGGCGCGCGACCACGGCGAGGGGGCGGTCGCCGCGTACCACGCGCTGGCGCTGGGCGACCTGCCCGCGGCGGCGGAGTACCTCAGCCGGGTGTTCGAGCGGACGACGGACCGGGCCGCGCGGAGCGAGGCGTTCGACCTGGTCCGGCGCGCCCCGGTGCGCGAGTACGTCCTCTTCTCCGACGACTCACCGGTCCGCCGCTACCACCGCCTCGTCCGGCCGCTCGCGCAGGACGACCCGTCGGCGGCGATGGCGCGGGCGCTGGCCGCCGCCTGGCTCGGCCCCGAGCCGGCCCGCAGCGCGAGCGGCCCGGCACGCCCCGGGGCCCAGCCGGGCCGGCCCTACTTCGACCCGCTGACCGACCCGTACGGCATCCTGGTCCCGGCCCTCGGCGAGGCGCTCACCGCGCTCGACCGCCACTATCCGGGCCAGTGGGGCGCGGCGTGCGCGAAACAGTACGACGCGAACGACTGACGCCGCGTCGGGCCCCGCCGCACCGTGCCGCACCGGGCGTCAATTCATCCACTCGTCCTCGTACTTCTCGTACGTGCCGTCGTGCGTCGCCAGATGCACGAACTGGTCGACGTACTCCTTGAACTGGACGTCCTTGCGCGGCAGCGCGTACGCCTTCTCGGCGAAGGTGAAGGGCTTGTCCGGGTGCACGGAGCACAGCTCGGGGTGGAGCTTGGCCTGGTAGAGCGTCTCGCTGGCGTCGGTCATCATCACGTCGGCCCGGTCCGCGACGATCTCGTCGAAGATCGTGTTGTTGTCGTTGTGCACCTTGATCGTCGCCTTCTTGAGGTGCGACCGCGCGAACTCCTCGTTCGTCCCGCCCGGGTTGACGACAACCCTCGTCTCCGGCTTGTCGATGTCCTCCAGCGTGCGGTACTTGTCCTTGTCCTCGCAGCGCACGATCGGCGTCTTGCCGTCCGTGCGGGTCGGCTCACTGAAGGCGAGCTTGCGGGCGCGCGGCAGGGTGATGGAGACGCCGCCGACGGCTATGTCGCAGCGCCCGTCATTGAGGTCACCGACCAGGCTCGCCCACGTGGTGGGCACGAACTCGGCCTTGGCGTCCAGGCTCTCGGCGAGGTCACGTGCCATGTCGATGTCGATGCCGCTGTACTTCTCGGTCTTCCGGTCCCAGGAAGTGAAGGGTCGGTAGTCGCCGGTGGTGCACACCCGCAGGGTGCCGCGGCGCGGCACGGTGTCCAGGAGGCTGGGCGCCGGCTTGTACGCGGGCCTCTTCTTCGCGGCCGCGGCGGCCGGCGCGGCGGGAGTGCCGGACGCGCCCGGCGTGGCGGACGCGTCCGGCTTGCCGTCCCCGGCGAACGCGGTGGGCGCTGCGGCGGTGGCGGCGAGAAGGCAGGCGAGGGCGGAGAGCGTGACGGCACGCTTCATGGCGACTCCTGTACGCGGCGGGGCTGGAGGCAGTGCCGAGAGGAACGGCAAGATCAGAGCTTAGAGCCTCTGTCCGAACCCCGCCCGGGCGCCCGCCGCCGGGCCGTTCACCGCACGCGCACCGGCAGGGCGAGCGGGCCGCGCATGAGCATGCCGGGGCGCCACCGCAGCGTGGCCGGGTCGGCGTCCAGGGCCAGCTCCGGGCAGCGCTCCAGGAGCGTGCGGACGGCGATGCGGCCCTCCATACGGGCCAGCGGTGCGCCCACGCAGTAGTGGATGCCGTGCCCGAAGGCCAGGTGGCCGCGGGTCTCGCGGGTGATGTCGAAGCGGTCGGGCGCGTCGAACCGGCCGGGCTCCCGGGCGGCCGAGGCCAGCGCCACAACGACGACGTCACCGGCGGGCAGCAGCGTGCCGCCGATCTCCACCGGCTCGGCGGCGAAGCGCCAGGTGCTGGTCTCCACCGGCCCGTCGTACCGCAGCATCTCCTCGACGGCGTTGTCCAGCAGCCCGAAGTCGGCACGCAGCGCGGCGAGCTGATCCGGGTGGCGCAGCAGCGCGAGGATGCCGTTGGCGATCAGGCCAACGGTGGTTTCATGACCGGCGACCAGCAAAAGGAAGGCCATGCCCACCAGTTCCTCGCCGGAGAGCCGGTCGCCGTCCTCGTCGGTGGTCCGTATGAGCACGCTGAAGAGGTCGGGGCCCGGCTCGCGCCGCTTGTCCTGGATGAGCTGCTCCAGGTAGCGCGTGATCTCCGCTTCGATGCCGCCCGTGCCGCCCGGCCCGTCGGTGCTGACGAACGCGTCCGACCAGCGCCGGAATCGCTCCCGGTCCAGGTCCGGCACGCCCAGCAGCTCGCAGATCACCGTCATGGGCAGCGGGTAGGCGAGCGCCTCGATCAGGTCGGCACGGCCGTCCGGTGCCTTCGCGAGCATGTCGTCGATCAGGCCGTCGGTGATGCGCTGCACGGTCGGGCGCAGCGCCTCGACAGCGCCGCCGGTGAAGGCCCTGACGACCAGCTTCCGCAATCGGGTGTGGCGCGGCGGGTCGCTCTGCAGCATGTTGCCGAGGAACCCGATGTGCTCTTCCGGCCGCCACTCGGGGTGGGCCGTCCAGTCCTTCTTGAGCCGGGCGTCGGCGAGCGCGGCCCTGGCCTCCTCGTGGCCGACGACGAGCCAGACCTCGCGGCCGTCGGGCAGCCGCACCCGGTGCACCGGCCCCCGGCCGCGCAGCGCGGCGTAGTGCGGATACGGATCGCTGGTGAAGCCCGGTTCCAGCTCGGTGAGTTCGACGATGTCCTGCATGTGCGCTCCCCCTGGCCGCTGGGCCTCGGTAAATCGGTTGGTCACTTCCGGCACCCGACATTACGGTGACGGCATGGGTTACCACCAGGTCCAGATCTACGGCTGACACGGCCCCGGCGGCGCTCCGTCCGCCGCGCCGCCCGCCTGCCCGCCCCGCGCCGCATCATCAGGCGCCGGGCCGCCCTGTCCTGCCCACCGCAGATCTGAATCGAGTGATCCTCCATGGCTTCCCGCACTTCCCACATCGCGATGATCGGCAATCCCGTCATCAGTCACACCCTGCCCGGTATCGAGATCATCCGGGAGCTGGTGGCCCGCGGCCACCGCGTCACGTACGCCAACGACCCGTTCCTGGGCGACCTGGTCACCTCGACCGGCGCCGAGCTGCGCCCGTACCGCTCCTGCCTCCCCCCGGTGACCGGCAGCGCCTGGCCCGAGGACCCGGTCGGGGGGATGAGCACCTTCCTCGACGACGCCGTCCAGATGCTGCCGCAGCTGCACGAGCTGTACGACGACGACCCCGCCGACCTGTACCTGTACGACATCGGCGGGTACGCGGGCCGCGCGCTGGCCGAGTCCCAGGGGCGGCCCACGCTCCAGATCTCGCCGACGTACGTGGGGTGGAGCGGCACGGGCGAGGACGACATCGACGCGCAGATCCGGGCACTCCCCGGGGCGGACACCTACTTCGCGAAGTTCGCCGACTGGCTGGCCGGCAACGGGGCCACGACGCTGGAACCGGGCGCCTTCTCCGGGCGCCCCGCCCGGGCGGTGGCGACCATCCCGCGGGCCATGCAGCCGCACGCCGACGACGTGGACACCGAGGCGGTGACCTTCGTCGGGCCGTGCCTCGGCGACCGCAGCGACCAGGGCGGCTGGACCCGCCCGGCCGGCGCCGAGCGCGTCCTGCTGGTCTCGCTGGGCTCGGCCTACACCCGGCAGCCGGAGTTCTACCGGCGGTGCCTGGCGGCCTTCGGGGAGCTGCCGGGCTGGCACCTGGTGCTTCAGATCGGGAAGGACACGGACCAGGCGGAGTTGGGCCCCATCCCGCAGAACGTGGAAGTGCGTTCGTGGGTTCCGCAGTTGGCGATCCTGGAGCAGGCCGACGCGTTCGTGACGCACGCGGGGATGGGCGGGTCCAGTGAGGGGCTGTACACGGGCGTGCCGATGATCGCGGTGCCGCAGGCGGCCGATCAGTTCGGCAACGCCGACCAGTTGGTGTCGCTCGGCGTGGCCCGGCGGATCGACACCGCGGACGCGACGCCCGAGGCGCTGCGCGGCGCGCTGCTGGCGCTGACCTCCGACCCGGAGGTGGCGCGCCGCTCGGCCGCCCTGCGCGCCGAGGTACGGGCCGAGGGCGGCACCGCCCGCGGCGCGGACATCGCGGAGTCGCTGCTGCCGTGAGGCGGCGGAAGGGCCGGTGCGCGCGGCACCGGCCCTTCGCCGTACGCCCGTCAGCCCCGCGCCGCCACCATGTCCAGGGCGACGTCCGTGATCATGTCCTCCTGGCCGCCGACCAGGCCCCGGCGGCCCACCTCGACGAGGATGGTGCGGGTGTCCAGGCCGTACCGTTCGGCGGCCGTCTCGGCGTGCCGCAGGAAGCTGGAGTAGACCCCCGCGTACCCCAGGCTCAGGGTCTCCCGGTCCACCCGCACCTCGCGGTCCTGGAGCGGGCGCACGAGGTCGTCGGCCGCGTCCATCAGCGGGAAGAGGTCGCAGCCGTGCTCCCAGCCCATCAGGTCCGCGACGGCGACGAAAGCCTCCAGCGGGCAGTTGCCGGCGCCCGCGCCCTGGCCGGCCAGCGAGGCGTCGACGCGGGTGGCGCCGTGCTCCACGGCGACGACGGTGTTGGCGACGCCGAGCGCGAGGTTGTGGTGGGCGTGGATGCCGAGCCCGGTCTCCGGGTCGAGGACGTCGCGGTAGGCGCGGAAGCGGTCGCGTACGCCGTCCATGGTCAGCCGGCCGCCGGAGTCGGTGACGTACACGCACTGCACGCCGTAGGACTCCATCAGCTGGGCCTGGCGGGCGAGTTCGGCGGGCTCGGCCATGTGGGACATCATCAGGAACCCGGCCACGTCCATGCCGAGTTCGCGGGCCGCCGCGATGTGCTGGGCCGAGATGTCGGCCTCGGTGCAGTGCGTGGCGATGCGTACGGAGCGGATGCCGAGGGCGTGCGCCTGCTTGAGGTCCTGGACGGTGCCGATGCCGGGGAGCAGGAGGGTGGTCGGTACGGCGGTCCGGGCCGCGTCGGTGACGGCCTCGATCCACTCCCAGTCGGTGTGCGCGCCGACGCCGTAGGTGATGCTGGAGCCCGACAGGCCGTCGCCGTGGGCGATTTCGATGGCGCCGACGCCGGCCGCGTCCAGCGCCGCTGCGATGGCGCGGGCCTGCTCGACGGTGTAGCGGTGCCGGATGGCGTGCATGCCGTCCCGGAGGGTGACGTCCTGGACGTACAGGGCGGGGGTGCCGGTCCCGTTCGCGGTCATCGTGCTGCCACCTCGCTGGTGCGGTGTGCGGCGATGCGCTCAGCGGTGCGCAGCGCGGCCGAGGTCATGATGTCGAGGTTCCCGGCGTAGGCCGGGAGGTAGTGCGCCGCGCCCTCCACTTCGAGGAAGACGGAGACCTTCAGGGCGTCGCCGGACGCGGCTGCCGCGGGCAGCAGCGCGTGCAGCGGGTCACCGGCGACGACCTGCTCGAACTGCACTTCCTGCTTGAGCCGGTAGCCGGGCACGTACGCCTGGACCCGCGCGACCATCTCCGCCACGGCCGCGGCGAGGGTGTCGCGGTCGCCGTCCGACACCAGGCAGTGCACGGTGTCCCGCATGATCAGCGGCGGTTCGGCGGGGTTGAGCACGATCACCGCCTTGCCGCGCGCCGCGCCGCCGACCCGCTCGATGGCGGCGGCGGTGGTCCCGGTGAACTCGTCGATGTTCGCGCGGGTGCCCGGCCCGGCGGAGCGCGAGGAGATCGAGGCGACGATCTCGCCGTAGTGGACCGGCGTGACGGCCGAGACCGCGGCGACGACCGGGATGGTGGCCTGGCCGCCGCAGGTGACCATGTTGACGTTGGGCGCGTCCAGATGCGCGTCGAGGTTGACCGGCGGCACGACGTACGGGCCGAGCGCCGCCGGGGTCAGGTCGATCACCGTACGGCCGAGGGCGCGCAGCGCCTCGTCGTGGTGGCGGTGCGCCCCGGCGGAGGTGGCGTCGAAGACGATCGTCACGTCCTCGAACTCGGGGAGCTTCACCAGCCCTTCGACGCCTTCGTGGGTGGTGGCGATCTTCAAGCGGCGGGCCCGGGCGAGGCCGTCGGAATCGGGGTCGATGCCGGCCAGCGCGACGACCTCCAGGCTCTCGGAGAGCCGCAGCACCTTGATCATCAGGTCGGTGCCGATGTTGCCGGAGCCGATGATCGCGACCTTGGTGCGCGCGTCGGGGGTGCGCTCGCTCACCGCTGCTCTCCTTCCGTCCCGGCGTTCGTCGCTGCTGCGAACCGGGTCGTCACCGAGCCCAGCCCCGAGATGTGCGCCTCGAAGACGTCACCCGGCGCCGCGGTCGCCATCGGGCCGAGCGCGCCGGTCAGTACGATGTCGCCGGCCCGCAGCGGGTCGCCCGTCGCGGCGAGCGCGGAGGCCAGCCAGGCGGCGGCGTTGAGCGGGCTGCCCAGGCAGTCGGCGCCGGTGCCCGCGGAGACCTGCGCGCCATTGCGGGTCATGGTCATCCGTACCGCGCGCAGGTCCAGTTGCGTCACGGGCACGGGGGCACTGCCGAGCACGAAGAGGCCGGAGGAGGCGTTGTCGGCGACGGTGTCGACGATCGAGATGTCCCAGCCGGCCACCCGGCTGTCGACGATCTCCAGCGCGGCCAGCGCGAAGTCGGTCGCACGCAGCACGTCGGCGACGGTGCAGTCCCGGTGCGGCAGGTCGGCGCCCAGGACGAGCGCGACCTCCGCCTCCACCTTGGGCTGCAACAGCCGCCCGGCCGCCACCGGCTCGCCCTCGGGCACCGCCATGGCGGCGAGCAGGGCGCCGAAGTCCGGGCGGTCCACACCGAGCTGGGCCTGTACCGCGGGCGAGGTGAGGCCGGTCTTGCGGCCGACGATCCGGCCGCCGGCGGCGAGTTCGCGCTCGATGGTGAGCCGCTGGACGGCGTACGCGGTGTCCAGGTCGCCTTCGGGCAGCAGACCGCGTACGGGGGCGCAGGGCACGCCGGTACGGGCGGCCTCCGCCAGGATGTCGGCGGCCTTGACGACGACGGGCGGCACACCGTCCGCGCGGACGGGCTCGGGTGGGGTCGGCATGGAGCGGTCTCCTGATCGGCGGGAGGGGCGGGCGTGGTGATCAGCTCGGGAGGGGCGGCCGTGGTGATCGGCGGAATGGGAGGGCGTGCGGCTCCGGTATAGACGTGGCGCCGTGGACCGGACAATGTTTGTTCCGTGACACGGAACGACGCAGCATCGAGCATGCTCGACAAGGCCGCCCTGATCGTGGAGTCCTTCCGCCCGACCGGTGGTCCGTACCGGCTCGCGGAACTGGCGCAGCGCACGGGCCTGCCCAAGCCGACCGTCCACCGGCTCGCGGCGGACCTCGTACGGCTGGGCTGGCTGGAGCGCACGGACGACGCCCGCTACCGGCTCGGCGGCAGGCTGTTCGAGCTGGGCTCACTCGTGCCGCGGCGGCGGGACCTGCGCGAGGCGGCGCTGCCGTTCCTCCAAGACCTCTTCGAGGCCACCCGCGAGACCGTGCACCTCGGCGTGCGCGAGGGGCTGGAGGTGGTCTACCTGGAGCGCATCCACGGCCACGACGCGCTCCAACTGCCCTCGCACATCGGCCACAGCCTGCCGCTGAGCTGTACCGGAGTGGGCAAGGCGCTGCTGGCGTTCTGCGGTACGGAGCTGACCGAGGACGTACTGGCGCGGCCGCTGCCGAGCCTGACGCCGCACTCGCTCACCGATCCGGCGCGGCTGCGGATGGCGCTGGAGAAGACGCAGGTGTCCGGGCTGGCCTACGAGGAGCAGGAGGCGGTGCTCGGCGTCAGCTGCATCGCGGCGCCGGTCTTCGCGGGCGGCGACGCCGTGGCCGCGATCTCCGTCGCCGTCCCCCGCGCCCGTTTCCGCCCGGCCCAGCTCGCCCCGGCCGTCCGCACGGCGGCGCTGGGGCTCTCCCGGATGCTGCGCGGGGGGATTTGAGGAGCCGTAGTACCGGCAGGCGCGGCGTAGTACCGGCAGACGCGGCGTAGTACCGGCAGACGCGGCCGTCCCGCTCAGGCGTCGTACAGATCCAGCGAGCCGAGCCCCGGGGTCTTGGACGGCGGAGCGGCGGCGGCGAGCAGCGGGAGGAGGGCCGCGGCGCGCTTGGTGACCGTGTCGCGGTCGCCCGCGGAGAGCTCGGAGCCCATGCCGACCGCGACCGCTCCGGCGGCGATCCACTCCGGGGCGCTCTCGACCGTCACGCCGCCCGTCGGCAGCAGCGGCGCCTGCGGCAGCGCCGCGCGGACGTCCTTGAGCCAGCCGGGTCCGTATCCGGAGGCCGGGAAGAGCTTCAGGGCGTCGGCGCCCAGCTCCAGGGCGCGCACCATTTCGGTGGGCGTGGCGACGCCGGCGAAGACCGGGACGCCGTACCGATGGCCCGTGCCGATCACCTCGGCGTCCAGGTGGGGGGAGACGAGGAAGCGGGCGCCCGCGTCCACGGCCATCCGCGCGGAGGCCGCGTCCAGGACCGTGCCCGCGCCTATGATCGCGTCGTCGCCCAGCTCGCGGGTGAGCGTGGTGACCGCCTCCAGCGCGAACGGCGTCGTCAGAGAGATCTCCAGGCTGGTGATGCCGGCCGACAGCAGCGTGTCGGCCGTGGCGCTGGCCTCGTCGTACGTCTCGCTGCGGACGATGGCGAAAACGCGCTGAGCCAGTGCGGCCCGGGTGATCTCCCAGCGGTACACGACAGCTCGCCGCCCTTTCATGGTCCGCCCCGCACACGGCGTCGCCGCCGTGCCCCCAGGGACTGTTCCGATGCGCCGGTGGTCGGGCTCCGCCGCAGGTCGCCGCCTTGAGGCTGCTTTGCCGCCGATGCCCGCCCGGTCGCTGTTTCCACCGAAACGCTACCGGCAACCGCTGACAATCCCTCAGCGGGGGGTGCGACTTGGCTGCCGGGCGGCGCCCGCGCGGCCCGGCACGCCGGGCAGAACGCGGCGGCGGCCGGGGCACCGCCCCGGCCGCCGCACTGGTCCCGAGCCGCTCAGCAGCCGCGGTCCACCAGGTCGAAGGACGCGTAGTGGTCGGAGGTGTAGTAGTCCTCGTCGGTCTGCTCGCCGGTGACGATGCGGCGGGCGCCGCGGTCCGGGGAGCCCGGGGTCTCGACGGTGTACTCGTGGTAGTAGCCGCTGGACTGCTGCGGCAGGACGCCCTCCCGGTTGGAGAAGACGCCGCCGTCCTGCGGATAGGGGTAGGGGCCGCCCTTTTCGATGAGGTCCAGGGTCTCGTGGGCCTCGCCGGGCAGCTTCGAGTAGCAGATGTCGCCGACGGCGGCCGCGTGCACGGGCGCCGCGTACGCCACCGCGGCGGGGGCGGCCGCGGGCGTGGCGGCGACGGCGGCGGGGCCCGCGAGGAACAGGGCCGAGGCGAGGGCGCCGAGGGCGCCGATCCGGGTGATCCGTGGGGGGATTCTCATGGCGTACAGCATGACGCGCGTAGACATGCCCCTGTCAATCCAAGTGCGGGAAGTTTCCCGGGAGTTCACAGGAGAGGAAGCGGGAGGGGCGCTTCACGGCACCCCCTTTGGCCGTCTTTGCCTCAGAGGCAAAACTTTTGCCCGATGGGCTCGGGCTGGCTATACCAGAGATATGACCGAACCCCTGGAGAACGGGTCCGCCGGCGCGGCCGACGAGCTGCCCGTCGTCGCGCCCCGCCTGCGTGACCTGCGGCGTCGCGCGGGGCTCACGCTGGAGACCGCGGCCCGGCGGGTCGGTCTGTCGCCCGCGCACCTCTCACGCCTGGAGACCGGGCGCCGCCAGCCCTCGCTGCCGATGCTGCTCTCCCTGGCGCGGACGTACACCACCACGGTATCCGACCTGCTCGGCGAGACCGCGCCGGAGCGGCAGCCGGTGTTCCGCGGGAGCGACGCCGAGCCCTCGGAGGCCGGCGGCTGGACGTACTGGCCGATGGGCGGCCCCGGCCGGGCCATGCAGGCGCTGCGGGTGTTCGTGCCACCGCACGACGGCCAGGCCGGGCTGGTGCGGGTGCATCCCGGCGAGGAGTGGCTGTACGTGCTCAAGGGGCGGCTGCGGCTCACGCTCGGCGAGACGGTGCAGCTGCTGGACCCGGGCGACGCGGCGCACTTCGACTCGCTCACCCCGCACCGCATCGCCGCCGCCGACGGCAGCGGCGCCGAGCTCCTCTTCGTCCACACCCTCATGCAGAGCGGCACGGCCGGGCTGTGCCTGGGCGACGGCGGCACCCGCCGCGGCCTGTGACCCGCTTCCAGGAAAGGATCACCACCGTGACCGAGCAGCCCGCCTCCCCGCCGGCGTCCGGCGGAGCCCGTAAGAACGATGTCGAGGACCGGGCTCCGCGCGGACTGTCCGTACGGGTCGCTCTCTATGTCGTCGGCTCGCACGTCCTCCTGGCGTTCCTCAGCTTCATCGTGGTCATGCTGAAGTCCGCCTCCTGAGGGCCGCGCCGCCTACCGGGTCACCACCCCCGCGTAGAAGTCGCGCCGCCGGCCGCGCCCGTCCCTGAGCCGGTACAGCAGGCTCGACGGGTACTCGATGACCCAGTAACTGGCCACCGCGACCGGCACCGCCACCAGCAGCACGACCGCCACCGCCCACCAGAAGCCGTCCGGGCGGCCCGGCAGCAGGCCCCAGTGGTACAGCTGCAGCATGACCGGCTCGTGCCAGATGAAGAGGCTGTAGCTGACCAGGCCGAGGTAGGTGAGCCAGCGGGCCCGCAGCAGGCGGTGCCAGCGGACCCGCCCGCGCGCGTGGACGACGCCGAGCAGCAGCGCCGCCCACGCCAGCGCGGCGAGCGGGTGGTAGAAGGTGAACGTGAGGTTCTCCGGCCGCGAGTCCCAGGACAGGCCGTACACCGCCGCCACGGCCACCAGCGAGAGCGCGACCGCCGCCCCGCCCGGCAGCCGCCCCCGGCCACGGAGGGCGACGACCAGCACCGCCAGGCCCATGCCGGCCGCGAAGCCGCTGAAGCGGGCCTGCGGGCCGAAGTACACCGTCCAGTCGGTGTGCGGCACGCCGTACCCGTAACGGGCGACGGCGACCCACACGACGGGCAGCACGAACAGCAGCAGACAGCCCCCGGCACACACCGCGACGCGCGCGCCGCGGCGGCGCAGCGGGCGGCAGGCACGCACGGCCAGCGGCCCCAGCGCGACCAGCGCGAGGTAGAACACCACTTCCAGCGACAGCGACCAGGCGGGCCCGAGCGTGTAGAAGATCTGCCGCTGGTCGAAGACGTGCGTGAAGGTGAGGTGCTCGACCAAATCCCGCCAGTTGCCGCCCAGTTGGGGGTTGCGGCTCGACCAGACCACCAGTACCGCGATGAAGTACAGCGGCACGATGCGCACCGCCCGCCGGAAGAGGAACAGCCGCCCCGGGCGGGTCGAGCCGCCGTCGATGGCGGCGCGCGCGTAGGAGAGCGTGAGCAGGTACGCGGAGACCACGAAGAAGAAGTCGATGACTTCGAGGGAGAGCAGCGCGCCGAGGTAGGGGCTGTCCACCGGCGGGTGCGAGCCGGCCGCGTCGTACACGTGGTACTGCTGCCAGACGTGGAAGATCACCGTGCTCAGCGCGGCGATGCCGCGGAAGCCCTGGATCTCCTCCGCCTTGCTGCGGACGGCCACCGACTCCTCGCTGCGCGAGCCCGGCACGGTCGTCACCGTCATGGGCGCTCCCCCGCCGCGGCGGCCGGCGCGGTGGCCGGTGCCGTTGCCGCCGCGCGTGGCGTGACCCGCCACCGCCGGTCCCCCAGCGCCTCCTTCATGCACGCCTGCCGCGCGAGCATGTTCTTGAAGTGCGTGTAGAAGAACGTCGACAGCAGCGCGTAACTCCAGAACCAGCCGCGGCGGCGGCGCAGTTCGGGTACTGCCAGCCGCCAGGCGAAGGCCGCCTGCACGATGCCCGCCGAGAGCGTGAAGACCATCGCCAGCAGGCAGACCGGCACGGTCCAGTCCAGCTTGTCGACGCCGCCGGCCTTCCACGCCGAGTACATCAGGATGGGCCACATCTGGAGCGTCAGCCACGGCTGCACCTCGCGCCAGCCCAACAGGACGAGCAGCCCGGCCTTCTGACGGGGCGTGAACTGCGGGGAACGCAGGCTGCGCCACAGGTGTTTGAGGGAGACCTGGAGCCAGCCCTGTGCCCACCGCGAGCGCTGGTTCCACAGCGGCTTGAGCATGGTCGGGGACAGCTCGCGGGAGATGAGGGTGCGGTCGACGGTGAAGCGGGCGCCCTCGCCGAGCGCGCGCATCGTGGAGTCGATGTCCTCGGTGAGCATCGAGCCGTGCATACGGGTGCGGGCGAGCAGGTCCGTGCGCCAGAAGCCGTTGGAGCCGCCGAAGACGCCGAAGCCGTACAGCCGGGTGCGGCCCGGGTGACTGACCGCGTAGATCGCCTCGAACTCCACGGCGACGAGCCTGGCGACCCAGGAACTGTCGCCGTTGCGGACCACGCAGTGCCCCTGGACCACGTCGTAGCCGTGCGAGAGCCAGTGCCAGGCGTGCTGGAAGGCGTCCGGCGCCGGGTGGTGGTCCGCGTCGAAGATCCCGACGATCTCGCCGCGCACCCGGGTCACCGCCGCGTTGACGTTCTGCGCCTTGGAGGTGGAGCCCGCGACGGGCATCAGGACCAGCCGCGGGTCGCGCGCCGCCATCTCGCGCAGGGTGTCCTCGATGGGCAGCGGGTGCGGCGTGTTGTACGCGAGCACGACCTCGAAGTCGTTCGGGTACTCCAGCCGGAGGAAGGACTCCACGGTGTCGACGATGGTCGCCGCTTCATTGGGGAGGTACGCGGCGATGATCGCGCTGGCGGGCGGGTACGGCTGCGCGGGCCGCTCCGGGCGGCGCGACGCGTCCAGCGAGAACAGGCACTCGATGACGATCAGCGCGGCCGAGATGACCAGTCCGGCCACGACGACCCAGTACATCACCGAGCCCACGTCCCAGCCCCAGCCGTACGCCTGCTGGTAGACCACGAACGGCAGGCCCACCCCGAGGGGCAGCACGACCAGCGAGGACAGGGCGGTCAGACGTGCGCGCAGGGCGGCGCCGAAGGGGTTGCGGCGGCGGTGCGAGGCGCGCATCCACGGCGCGTACGCCACCGGGCGCAGGTCGCGGTGGCTGGTGGACTGGGCGACCGCCGCGAGCGCCTTCTCGACGGCCTGCGCGGGTCCGGTGCAGTCGGCGAGCGGGACGAGGCCGATGGCCGGGGTGAGCCGGACGTTCTCGTCGGCGACGACGAAGCGGGTGGAGGCGACGGCGTGCGCGAACTTCTCCAGGCCGCGCCGGGCGGTCTCCTCGTCGATGCCGGGCAGCAGCATCAGCAGGTGCCCGTCGTCGTCCCAGCCGAAGCGGTCGCAGGTGCTGCCGAGCCGTTCGGCGACGCCGGCCAGCCGCTCGGCGACCTCGCGCCGGACGCGCGGGCCCAACCGGTGCTCCAGCGCGCCCATTTCGGCGACGGCGACCATGGCCATGACACCTTGAACACCGGAGCGGCGCCCGTTCCCCGGCCGCTGGAACTCCCGCTCCAGCTCGTCCAGGAAGTGCCGGTGGGAGTAGAGCCCGGTACGCGGGTCCAGCAGCAGCTGCTCGACCGGTACGGGGACGCGGTGCAGCTTCGCCTCGATACGGGCGGCGAGTTCGACCGGGTCGGAGGCGTCGGGGACGCAGTCGTCGGCGCCGTGCCGCAGCAGGTCGGCGACCTCGGCGGGCCCTGGCCCGGAGGTGACCATGACAAGCGGCAGCGCGCGTCCGGCGGGCGCCGCCCGGACCTCGCGGATCACCTCCCGCCCGCCCCGGCCGTCGTTCAGGGCGACCACGGCGTCCGGCGTGGCCTGCCGGACCTGCGTGCCCACCAGACCGGGCGTGACCTGCCGTACGTCGTGGCCGGTGGCGCGCAGGGTGTGCGTGAGCCGGTCGAGCCGGGGGCCCGGCATACCGACGGCGAGCACCCGCCCGGCACCGGCGCCGTCTTCGATTGTCTGTGAACTAGTCGCATTTGAACGGGAGTTGAGTGGCAACTCTGCTTGATTCTCTGGGTGCGATATCAGCACCGTGGGGGTTCCTTCCTTGCGTGAGGGCGCGCGAAGAACCGGGCCGGGCCGCGACATGGGCGGCCCCGTACCCGGGCAGGGGTGATCTCTCAGCCGGAGTGGCCGGTTCTTCGGCGGGACGCACGCGGGCCGGCGCAGCAGGCACCGGCGCGGGAAGGGTGTTCCAGCGGAATGTGCATGTGTGTGGTCCCATCCTGGTCGGATTGTGGGGGAGGACCGGAATGTGTGGTCACCGGCGTCCGCCATGTGGGGGACGGGCGTCGGCTTCCCTAGCCTCACCCGTCACTGTGACACCACACCTACGGATACGTAACGCAATGATTAAGGCCCCGGGTGCCCGCTCGGTTGCCACACTGGGAGGGACCACGCGGGGCGCCGCCCCGCCGCTGTCCGCCGAGGAGGCCGCCATGGCCCGTTCCGCGACCGACGTCCTCGACTCCGCCGTGCGCGAGTTGGCCCCCGAAGCCGGCGCCAATCCCCTCGTACCGGCCATCGCCGCAGGTGAGGCGCCGCGCGAGGTCTTCGCCGCGCTCGCCCTGGAGCAGCACCACATCATCGCCTCGGACCGGCGCAGCTTCCGCCACCTCGCCGGGCGGGCCGCCGCCGAGCCGCCGCTCGCGGCGTTCTTCGCCTTCCTCGCGGACGGGGAGGGCATCGCGCTGGAGCACGTCCGTACTCTCGCCGCGGCCTGCGGCCTGACGGAGAAGGAGGTCGCGGCGTACGAACCGCGGCCGGGCTGCCAGGCCTACCCCGCGTACGCGGCCTGGCTCGCCCTCGGCGCCGAGCCCGCCGACGCCGTACTGGCCCTCGCCGCCAACTTCGCCGCCTGGGGCGACTACTGCCGCGCCGTCGGCCAGGCCATGCGGCACCGCTACGGCTTCACCGACGAGGCGTGCGCCTTCTTCGACTTCTTCGCCGACCCGGCCCCGGAGCTGGCCGACCGCACCCTGGCGGCCCTTCAGCACGGCCTGGACTCCGGCTCGCTGGACCTCCCACTGGCCCACCGCTACGGCCGGCACCTCCAGGCGTACGAGCTCATGTTCTGGACGACACTGGCCTCACCGCACCGGCCGTAGCGGGGCGGGCCACAGGACCCGCCGCGCCATGCCGTCAACGGCCGTCAGTCGTCAGCCGTCAGTCGCGTACGAGCAGTTCGCCCGTCGGCTCGCTCAGGGTGCCCGCGTCGTTGATCCTGTGGCCGCGGAGCCAGGTGGAGCGGACCACGCCGTGCAGGGTCTTGCCCGCGTATGCCGTGATCTTGTTGCGGTGCTGGAGGGCCGCCGGGTCGACGGTGAAGGTCTCGTCCGGGGCGAGGACCGCGAAGTCGGCGTCGCGGCCGGGCGCGATGGCGCCCTTGCGGTCGAGGCCCACCAGGGCAGCGGGGGCCGCCGACATCCAGCGGACCACGTCCTCCAGCGAATGTCCGCGGGCGCGGGCCGCCGTCCAGATCGCGGGCAGGCCGAGCTGGAGGGAGGAGATGCCGCCCCAGGCGTCACCGAAGTCCGGGGTCTTCAGGTCGGTGGTGGAGGGCGAGTGGTCGGAGACGATGCAGTCGATCGTGCCGTCGGCCAGGCCCTGCCACAGCGCGTCCTGGTTCGCGGACTCGCGGATCGGCGGGCAGCACTTGAACTCCGTCGCGCCGTCCGGGACCTCCTCGGCGGTCAGGGTGAGGAAGTGCGGGCAGGTCTCGACGGTGAGCTTGACGCCCTCCGCCTTGGCCGCCGCGATCAGCGGGAGGGCGTCCGAAGAGGAGAGGTGGAGTACGTGGACGCGCGCGTCCAGCCGCTTGGCGAGGGCGATCAGGCCCGCGATCGCCTCATCCTCGGAGACGCGGGGGCGGGAGGCCAGGAAGTCGGCGTACTTGGGGCCGCTGACGAGCGGCGCGCTCTCCAGGTGGCCCGGGTCCTCCGCGTGCACGATGAGCAGGCCGTCGAAGCCGGCGATCTCGCCCAGCGCGGCGGCCAGTTGCTCCTGGTCGAGCTGCGGGAACTCGTCCACGCCGGAGGGCGAGAGGAAGCACTTGAAGCCGAAGACGCCGGCGTCGTGCAGCGGCCGCAGGTCCTTGACGTTGCCGGGGATGGCGCCGCCCCAGAAGCCTACGTCGATGTGTGCCTTGGACCGGGCGACCTCGCGCTTGACGTCGAGGTTCTCGGCCGTGGTGGTCGGCGGGAGGCTGTTGAGCGGCATGTCCACGAGGGTGGTGATGCCGCCGGCCGCGGCCGCGCGGGTGGCGGTCCAGAAGCCCTCCCACTCGGTGCGGCCCGGGTCGTTGACGTGGACGTGGGTGTCGACGAGCCCGGGAAGGAGGACGTCGTCGCCGAAGTCCTCGACCCGCGCCCCGGCGGGGGGCTCGGCGTCGTGCGGCAGTACCTCGACGATCCTGCCGTCCCTGACCGTGACGGACGCCGCGCGCGTCCCCTCCGGAGTGATGACCCGCGTGGAGCGGAGCACCAGCTGTGCGTCGGACACCCGGTCCCCTTTCTTGTTGCTCGGCTTGCTCGTTTTACTCGGCTTGCTCGGCTTGCTCGGTGCGAGTGCGGACTCTTCCGCACTGCGAAATTCAACTTTCTGTTGAAGAGTCTTCACTTCGGGCGGCGGCCCGTCAAGACCCTTCAGGAGCCGTCGGCGGCCGTCACCCGTACCTGGTCACCCGCCCTTTGTGGGGCCTCCGGTACCGCCCTGACCTGCGACGGGATGATCGCCTCCGGGATCTCCCCGGTCAGCCGCCCGCGCCGGGACACCAGGTAGTACAGCCCGCCGGCCACCCCCATGCCGAACACCCAGGAGAAGGGCGCGACGGCGTCGAAGGCGGGCACCAGCGCGATCACCGCGGCGACCACGGCGGACGGCACGAAGGCGAGGACCGCCTTGGGGTTGTAGCCCCTGCGGTAGTGGTACGCGCCCGCCGCGTCGGCCGCGAACAGCGCGTCCACGTCGATCCGGCCGCGCCGGATGAGGTAGTAGTCCACGAGCAGGATCGCCACCAGCGGCCCGAGGAACGCGCCGAGGCCGCCGAGGAAGTACTGGATCACCAGCGCCGACGAGTACAGCTTCCACGGCAGTACGAGGATCGCGAGGACCGCCGTGATCATGCCGCCGCGCTTGAAGTTCAGGTACTTCGGGGCGAGGTTGGCGAAGTCGTACGCGGGCGAGACGAAGTTGGCGACGACGTTGATGCCGATGGTGGCGACGATGAAGGAGAGCGCGCCGACCACCGTCACGACCGGGTTGTCGATCTTCTGGATCACCTTCACCGGGTCGTAGATCGCCTCGCCGAACACCGAGATCGTGCCGGCCGTGACCAGGACGGCGACCACCGCGAAGGCGGTGAAGTTCACCGGGAGGCCGATGAGGTTGCCGCGCCGGTAGGAGCGGTGGTCGGGGGTGAAACGCGCGAAGTCGGCGTAGTTGAGGACCAGGGTGAGGAACGTGGCGACCGTGAGGCTGACCGCGATCAGGCTCTGGCGCACCTGCGCGCCGCCGCTCAGCCCGGTCAGGCTGTGGGTGAGCGAGATGTCGCCGCCCGCCTTGACGACGAGATAGACCGCGAGCGCGAGGACGACCAGCCAGACCACCGGCCCGGTCGCGAAGTCCTGCACCTTGCGGATGAACTCCATGCCGCGGGTCAGCAGCACCGCCTGCAGCCCCCACATCACCAGGAAGGCGACCCAGCCGAGGGTGGAGAGCCCGAGGAAGGAGTTGTGGTCGTACCGCGCCAGGCCCGGCGCGACCTGGATCGCCAGCAGGACGACGGCCGTGGACGCCAGCCAGGTCTGAATGCCGTACCAGGCGACGGCCATCACGGCGCGGAGCAGCGCGGGAATGTTGGCGCCGTAGACGCCCCAGCTCGCGCGGGCCAGTACGGGGTACGGCACGCCGGTGCGGTGGCCCGCGTGGCCCATGCGGTTCATCAGCCAGTACACGATCGTGATGCCGACGAGCAGCGCGAGGAAGACCTCCCAGGCCGGCAGCCCGAGGACGAAGAGGCTGGCGGCGAAGGCGTAGTTGCTGATCGCGTGGGTGTCGGACATCCACAGCGCGAAGACGCTGTACGTGCCCCATTTGCGCTCCGGGGCCGGGGCCAGGTCCTCGTTGAAGAGGCGGGGGTCCGGCTGCGGGGGTGGTGCCACGTGAGCCTCCCGGGGAGTGGGAACCTAGATAGTGCAGATGTCAGATGCCTGATGTCTAGAGACAGGGATAGACCTCAGATGTCAGATGCCTGATGTCTCCGGAGAAAAATCTGCGTTACGCGCGGACGGAACGGCCGAAACGGACAGCCGCGGCGCCCGCCCGCTGATCGGCCAGCCGCCGATCCGCTTCGGGCGCGGTGCGGCGAAGCTCCGTACGGTGCTCGTCGTGAGCCCCAGGCCGACCACGGCCTCCGCGAACTTCACGGCCGCCGCGACGCCGTCGACGACGGGAACGCCCAGCTCGGCGGCGACCTTCTCCTGCAGCCCGGCCATCCCGCCGCAGCCCAGGCAGATCACCTCGGCGCCCTCCCGGACGAGTTCGCGGGCCGTCTCGACGATGATCCGCTCGGTGCGCCGCGCGTCCTCCTCCAGCTCCAGCACGCCGAGGCCGGTGCCGCGGACGCCGGCGCAGCGCTGGAGCAGGCCCGCGGTCAGCAGCCGGTCGCGGACCTGCGGCACGGCGCGGTCGAGGGTGGTGACGACGCCGTAGGAGTGGCCGAGCATCATCGCCATCTGGGCGGCGCTCTCGGTGATGTCCAGGACGGGCACGTCCAGCAGCTCCTGCGCGCCCTCCCGCCCGGGTTCGCCGAACCCGGCCATGACCAGGGCGTCGAAGGGGGCGTCCAGGGTGGCGAGGCGGTCCAGTACGGCCGCGGCGCTGAGGTACCCCTCGAAGTGGCCCTCGATCGACTCCGGACCCCAGAGCGGTTCGGTGGCGAGGATCTCGGTGCCGGGGGCCGCCACGGCGGTGGCGGTGGCGCGGATCGATGCGGTCATGGAGGCCGTGGTGTTCGGGTTCATGACAAGAATGCGCATGACACTCCAGGAAGCCTTCAGGCTCCGGCCAGGAAGCGCGACGGGGGCGGCCTGGGGGTGGACGGACCCGGCAGCGGGGGTGTTCCCGGAGGGGGCGGCCCGGCGCTTCGGTGAATTGGAGGATTCCACAGAATGGGCAGTAGCTTTCGAGTTGCAGAACGTAGCTTCGCCCACTAGGACCGTCAAGGGATTCTCGCGAGTAACCCTGGTCGTCCCCCGGTTCGCCACCAAACAGGGGCTGACCGGCGGGAACGACTGTGCGATAGACAGTGTGTCGACAGGAGGAGACCGGTAGGCTGCTCCGGTCGGACGCGGAATCCTCCCACTGCACGCGCCGGGCCCGACACCACCTGATCCGAAAGGAACGCGACGTGCCGTCGTCCAGCGCCAGCACTTCCGACGCAGCCAAGCCCGCAGCCGCGAGCGGCGGCGTCCAGTCTCTCGAGCGCGCCTTCGATCTGCTGGAACGGATGGCAGATGCCGGCGGCGAAGTGGGTCTCAGCGAGTTGTCGGCCAGCAGCGGGCTGCCCCTGCCGACCATCCACCGCCTGATGCGCACGCTGGTGGCCTGCGGTTACGTACGCCAGCAGCCCAACCGCCGGTACGCGCTCGGCCCCCGCCTGATCCGCCTCGGCGAGAGCGCCGCGCGCCTGCTGGGCACCTGGGCCCGCCCCTACCTCGCCCGGCTGGTCGAGGAGACCGGCGAGACGGCGAACATGGCGCTGCTGGACGGCGACGAGATCGTGTACGTGGCGCAGGTGCCGTCCCGGCACGCGGTGCGCATGTTCACCGAGGTCGGCCGGCGGGTGCTGCCGCACACCACGGGCGTGGGCAAGGCGCTGCTGGCGGGCCACCCGCCGGAGGAGGTCCGCGCGCTGCTGGGCCGTACAGGCATGCCGGCCGCGACCGACAAGACGATCACCGAGCCGGACGCCTTCCTCGCCGCCCTCGAAGAGGTCAGCGGGCAGGGCTTCGCGGTGGACGACAACGAGCAGGAGATCGGCGTGCGCTGCATCGCCGTGCCGGTCCCGGACTCGCCGACCGCCGCGGCCATCTCGATCTCCGGCCCGACCGGCCGGGTCACCGAGGCCGCCACGGACAAGATCGTGCCGGTCCTCCAGGAGGTCGCCCGCGAGCTGTCGGTGGCGCTGGCGAATCAGAACCCGGCGTAACGGAGCACAGACCGTCGCAGACGCGCGAGGCGGGGCGCGGGGCTTGTTGCCCCGCGCCCCGCCTCGTACGTTTCCCGGGCTCTTTCGCCCTCGCTCAGCCGCGCGGTGGGTCTCCGAAGAGGTCGATGACCTTGCGTACCTCGGTGAGCGTCGGCGACAGCGCGCTGACCGAGCCCACCGCTCCCGCGATCAGCAGCAGCGAGCGGCGCAGCCGTGGCACTTCCGGCGTGCCGCCGCTCACCATGGCGTCCAGCGCGGCCAGTTCCTCCTCGGCGACGCCCCGGTCGGGCAGTTCCGCCGGGTACCCGGCCAGTTCGCGGCGGAGTCTGGCGACGGCCACGCGCAGCGCTTCGACCCGCGGGTCGTCCCCGACCCCGGTCTCCTGCCTCGCCCGTTGCCTCTGCCACTGCTCCACAACGACGGCACCCTCCACGGCCGTTGGTTCGCACCGCACCTCATCGCCCCCTCACCCGGCCCCGCTCCATCGGGAAGCCGCGGATCAGTTAACGCCACGGTGCGCTATTCGCGCCATACGGAGAGCGAAATTCAGTTGTACCTCTCCCCCGCCGCCACAGGACGCCCCACCGGCCCGTCCGGGGCGCCGCCCGGGTCCGGCGCCCCCGCGGCCGGGGGTGTCAGGACCGTGACCGGCGCGGTTCGGCGAGGGGCCGGCGGCAAATCTGACGCAGAATCGTCGGCGCTCCGGATGTCGCTCGACTTCCGCTGCACGCCCGTGGTACGCCGGGCGCGCCCTGACGGCGTACGCGCCTCCCGGCCGGCCGCCCCGCGGCGGGCGGCGATGCGGTAAGCAAGCCCCATGACACGCCCCAGCACCCCGATGACGACGACTTCGCACCCCACTCCCCCGCCGGGCCGCCGCGCCCCGGTCGCCGGTCTGCTGCTCGCGGCCGGCGGCGGGCGGCGGCTGGGTGGC
>NZ_JBEPFC010000125.1:0-21583 GCF_040301705.1 Streptomyces sp. NPDC000151
CGACACCCGCCGCGTCACCCGCGCCCGCGTCACCGGCGCCCGGCACCGCGCCGTCACCCGCGCCCGGGAAGTGATCCGGCGGGATGTACCCGTGGCCGGGAGCCGCGAGCGGGTCGGCACCCACCTCGCCCTCCGGACCCGCGCCGTACCCGCCGTAACCACCGTGCGCGTCCCCGGCACCATCGGCGGCCTCGGCGCCGCCCTGGGCACCCGCCGCCCCGTGCGCACCGTGCGCGCCCTGCGTCCCGTAGATGGCCGCGCCGTACGCCCCGGAGGCGTAGCCGCCCGCTCCGTAAGCCCCCGACCCGTAGGCCCCGTTCAGCCCGTACGCCTCGAGGTCGTCGGGCAGCTGGACGAAGGCCGTGGCCTCCTGGTCGTACTCGCCCTGCGGCAGCGGCTCCCAGCCCTGTCCGTGCTGGGGCTGACGCGGGGTGTCCCCGTCACTCATGCGCCGGCCTCGCTTCGCTCGGCTCGCTCGGCGGGCACGCATGCCGCATGCGCGCGCCTCTTGTCGGTTCGCTCGCTGCGCTCACTCACGAGAGCGCCCTCCCAAGTGCTCGGCGCGCCAGTGCTGCCACCGTACGGCGCAGGTGCAGGGCGGCGGGGGGCAGGGTGGCCGCCTCCGTACCGTCCTCCGGAGGCGCGGGGTCCGGGATGCAGGCGGCGGCCACGTAGTCCCCGAAGGCGGTCAGCGCTTCGGGGGCCAGGCCGCGGTCGTTGTCCCAGTCGATGAGCGAGGCCACCCACTGCTCGGCGTCCAGCGGGCGCAGCGGCATCATCGCGACCGCGCCGACCGCGCACCGCACGCCCCGGCGTGCGGGATCGAGGACCAGCGCGACGGATGCGGCCGCGCGCCCCGGCCCCGTCCGCCCGGTGGCCTTCAGGAACGTCTGCGGCGCGTGCAGCAGCGGTACCCGTACGAAGCCGACGATCTCGCCGGGGCGCAGCATCTCCATGCCCGCGAGCAGGTGGCTCACCGGGACCTCGCGGCGGGCGCCGCCCGGGCCCGCGATGATCACGGTGGCTTCGAGGGCCGCCAGTACCGGCAGGGTGTCGCCGGTCGGCGCGGCCGTGACGATGTTGCCGCCGAGCGTCCCGGCGTTGCGGATCTGCGGCGGCCCGGCGGCGCGCGCCGCCGCGGCGAGGCCCGGGATCAGGGCCGCGAAGTCGGGGCGCCCCATGCGGGCGAGGGTGAGGCCGGCGCCGAGCAGCGCGTGGCCGTCCTGATACTGCCAGCCGCGGATCTCGCTGATGCGGTTCAGGCCGACCAGCGCCGCCGGGCGCAGCAGCCCGGAATTGACGGCGGCCATCAGATCGGTGCCGCCGGCCACAGGCACGGCGGCGGGCATGGCGGCCAGCGCCGCCACGGCCTCGTCGAGCGAGGCCGGCAACGTCACGGAATGCGACGCCTGCGGTGCGTGCGTGGTCAACCCAGCTGCCCCTTCCCCGGTGTCCCGGCTGTGCTGTTCCGCCTCGCCGTACGGTACGTGCTCACAGCCCGGACGTGGCAACTCTGGCACATCTTCGCAGGCCCACGATGCGAGGGTCCATGAAGGCAGGTTCCGTCACCGACCTGCGCGTTGGCCCTGGTCGGTACCGGCACGTCCCGGACCTCCGAAGAGAGCGTATTGCCACCTTTCTCAAGCTTTCTCGAGCTTTCTCAAGCACCGTGCGTTACCGCACTTACCGCACATGCCGCGCGCTTGACGCCACTTGACGTCTTATGACCGCCCGCAGGCAGGTTCTGCGCGGGTGTTCGACATGCCGAGACGACATACCGGGTCGACATACCGGACCGGCGTACTGGATCGGCATGCCCGCGCCACGGCGTGGGTACACGGTGCCAGGGTCCCGGCCGCACCGCGCCCGCCTTTCGGGGGGCTCACACGTTTGGGGGCGGTCCGTCGATCGGGCGTCCGATGCGCCGCCGCGCGCCGACCTGCCGCAACCCCTGGCTGTGACCTGCCGCGACACCCGGCTGCCACCTGCCGTATCTCCCGACTGCGACCCGCCGTAACTCCTGGCCGCGCAGGCACGGTTACGCACGGCAGTCATCCGCGGCAGCGGCACGCCCCGCCGAGGCCGGCCGCCCGACACGCCACCTGCGGACCACAATCAGCCGCGCGGCACCCCTGCAGGGCTATCCATGAGGCGAGATGTCCGTCTCACCCAACTTTCAGCCCATCGTAAGGAATCCGCCATGCGCGAGAGACGCGTCCGTGCCGTCCTGCTCTCCGTCGCCGCCCTCGGCCTGCTGCCCCTCTCGGCGGCTACGGCGCCGGCCGCCGCCGCACCCCAGCGGGCGCCGGTCGGCGAGGCGAGCATCGTCATCCACCAGGGCACGAGCACCGGCGGCAAGGTGATCGCCGCCGCGAACCTGCACTGCTTCCCCACCGGGGGCAACCACCCGCGCCCCTACGCGGCCTGCCGCGCCCTGACGCGGGCGCACGGCGACTTCCGGGCGCTGGAGCCGGTCCGCCGCGCCTGCCCGATGATCTACCGGCCGGTGACGGTCGTCGCGAAGAGCATCTGGCAGGGCAGCGCCTCGTTCGTCGTACGCGGCTACTCCAACCTCTGCGCGGCCGGCGCCGACAGCGCCGGGGTCTTCGACCTCAGCCGGCGCGCGGACGGCTGACGGCTGACGGCTGACGGCTGACGGCTGACGAAGACGCGCGTACGGCCGACGCGAAGACCGGAACGCCAGAACGCCCGGCCCCTCCCCCATGGGGAGCGGGCCGGGCGTCACCGTACGAAGTGCGGGGCCGGAGGCTACTTCTTGCCGCCGTCCTTGCCGCCCTTGTCCTTGTCGCCACCGGCGCTCATGGACTCGTAGATCTCCTTGCACATGGGGCAGACCGGGTACTTCTTCGGGTCGCGGCCCGGGACCCAGACCTTGCCGCAGAGCGCGACGACGGGCGTGCCGTCCAGCGCGCTCGCCATGATCTTGTCCTTCTGGACGTAATGGG
This sequence comes from Streptomyces sp. NPDC000151, assembly GCF_040301705.1. Classification (NCBI taxonomy): domain Bacteria; kingdom Bacillati; phylum Actinomycetota; class Actinomycetes; order Kitasatosporales; family Streptomycetaceae; genus Streptomyces; species Streptomyces sp. NPDC000151. Next base: position 2,967 of record NZ_JBEPFC010000125.1, read on the forward strand.
CGAAGCGCTCGTGGTCACCGTCGCCGTTCGACACCTGCGGTGTCGGCTCCACGAGGGTGCCTGTACCTGCCCCGCGCTCGGGCTCAAGAGTGCTCATAACTGCCAAGGGTACTCACGCGCGCGCCGTACCGGGCGCGGCGGCCCGCCCGGACCCCCGGAGGAGGGCCCCGGCGCCGACCGAGGTCACCGCGGCCGCCAACGCCAGACCCGCGTACCCGGCCCGGCGCGTCCGGTAGGCGGAGCACTCGTCGCTGAACTCGATGCGGCGCTCGCCGACGGTCGCGGCGGGCGAGAGGACGGAGCCGCAAGCGTACGTGTAGTCATCGAAGCCGGGGTGGTCGTCCCGGTCGCCCCGTACCTGCGCGGAGGCGAAGCCGACCGGCGCGAAGAGGGCCACCGCGGCCCCCACGCCCAGCAGGATGCCGAGGACCGCGCAGATGCGGTGCGGCGCCATGCGGGTCGAGCGGACGAGGTCCGCCTTCAGCTCGGCCTCGGAGCGGTGCTCCGGGACGTACGGCTCCCGCTGCGGCCTTCCGTGGTGGTACGTCGCCATCGGACTCCCCCGTCGTCGGTCCCCCGCGCGTCGGTGCGGAGCGCCTCATCAGTGCAGTTCAGTGCTGTTCAGTGCAGTTCAGTGCAGTGCAGTTCAGTTCAGTGAAGGGTCGTCCGGATAGGTCGCCACCATCGCCAGTTCGTTGCGCTGGCGGCGGAGGACGGCGCGCCAGAGGTGCTCGGGGGACGGGGAGGAGACGTCGCCCGGCTCGGATTCGACGACGTACCAGGCGCCTTCGACCAGCTCCTCCTCCAGCTGGCCCGGGCCCCAGCCCGCATAGCCGGCGAAGATGCGCAGCGAGCCGAGCTCGGCGGAGAGCAGCTCGGGCGGCGCCTCCAGGTCGACCAGGCCGATCGCGCCGTGCACGCGGCGCCAGCCCAGAGGGCCGTCGCCGTCCGTGTCGGCCCCCTCGACCGCGTCGCCGCCCGCCACCGGGGCGTCGGCGTGCTCACCCGCCTCGCCCGGGACCACCGCGACGCCGAGCGCCGAGTCCAGCGAGACGGGGCCGCCCTGGAAGACCACGCCGGGCTCGCCGGCCAGCTCGGCCCAGGGCTGGAGGATGTCCGCCACGCCGACGGGCGTGGGGCGGTTCAGTACGACGCCGAGCGAGCCCTCCTCGTCGTGGTCGAGGAGCAGCACCACGGCCCGGTCGAAGTTCGGGTCGGCGAGCGCCGGCGTCGCGACGAGCAGCCGGCCGGTGAGCGAGGACACCTCGGTCATGGCGACATGATCCCGCACTTCGGGCCGGCGCGGGGAGGCAATTGCCGCACCCGTATGCACGCACTCCGGCCGGAAGGGATGCGGAGGGGATGCGGAGGGGACGCAGTGCGACCGACCCGGCATCCGGGCCCTCTTTCACATCACGGTGCGTTCCGCCCGATAAACCGTACGTGTTGTGACAAAGCTATTACACGCGCCAGGGCCGCTCGACCCTACGGACTACCCCCGTACCGCCCTTACCATTTCAGCTTGGTCCCTGTCCGTCTCCAGGAACGCGAGATCCATGACCGACGACGTTTTGCTTGTCCACGGCGGCACACCGCTGGAGGGCGAGATCAAGGTCCGCGGCGCGAAGAACCTCGTGCCCAAGGCCATGGTCGCCGCGCTGCTCGGCAGTGAGCCGAGCCGACTGCGCAATGTGCCCGACATCCGCGACGTGCGCGTCGTGCGCGGCCTGCTGCAGCTGCACGGCGTGACCGTACGCCCGGGCGATGAGTCCGGGGAGCTGATCCTCGACCCGTCGCACGTGGAGAGCGCCAACGTCGCGGACATCGACGCCCACGCCGGGTCCTCCCGGATCCCGATCCTCTTCTGCGGCCCGCTGCTGCACCGCCTCGGGCACGCCTTCATCCCGGGCCTGGGCGGCTGCGACATCGGCGGCCGGCCGGTCGACTTCCACTTCGACGTGCTGCGCCAGTTCGGCGCGGTCATCGAGAAGCGGGACGACGGCCAGTACCTGGAGGCCCCGCAGCGGCTGCGCGGCACCAAGATCCGGCTGCCGTACCCGTCCGTCGGCTCGACCGAGCAGGTGCTGCTGACCGCCGTACTGGCGGAGGGCGTCACCGAGCTGTCGAACGCCGCCGTGGAGCCCGAGATCGAGGACCTCATCTGCGTGCTGCAGAAGATGGGCGCGATCATCTCCATGGACACCGACCGGACCATCCGGATCACCGGTGTCGACAAGCTCGGCGGCTACAACCACCGCGCGCTCCCGGACCGCCTGGAGGCGGCCTCGTGGGCGTCGGCGGCGCTGGCCACCGAGGGCAGCGTGTACGTACGCGGCGCCTCGCAGCGCGAGATGATGACCTTCCTGAACACCTACCGCCGGGTCGGTGGCGCGTTCGAGGTCGACGACGCGGGCATCCGCTTCTGGCACCCGGGCGGCCCGCTGAACGCCATCGCCCTGGAGACCGACGTGCACCCCGGTTTCCAGACCGACTGGCAGCAGCCCCTGGTGGTCGCGCTGACCCAGGCGTCCGGCCTGTCCATCGTCCACGAGACGGTGTACGAGTCGCGCCTCGGCTTCACCTCCGCGCTGAACCAGATGGGCGCGCACATCCAGCTCTACCGCGAGTGCCTGGGCGGCTCGGCCTGCCGCTTCGGCCAGCGCAACTTCCTGCACTCGGCGGTCGTCAGCGGCCCCACCAAGCTGCAGGGCGCCGACCTGGTCATCCCCGACCTGCGCGGCGGCTTCTCGTACCTGATCGCGGCGCTGGCGGCACAGGGCACGTCCCGCGTGCACGGCATCGACCTGATCAACCGCGGCTACGAGAACTTCATGGACAAGCTGGTCTCGCTCGGCGCGAACGTCGAGCTGCCGAACGGCTCACTGAGCGCCTGACCGTGGCGTCGGGCCGGTGAACGGCTTCAGTAACGGCTGAAGCGCCTGACGCCGAAGGGCGGGCACCCTTGCCGGGGTGCCCGCCCTTCGGCGTTCTCAGGGCCGTACACGGGCCCTGCCGCGGTACGCACCAGTGCTCGGCACGCACGCGGCGGCCCGTACCCATGCGAAAGGCAGCCATCCGGCCGGGATGGCTGCCTCTCCTGGGATGCGGACCGTGCTCCGTCGTCCCGGGAGCACGGTGCCGGATCACTTGCCCTTGGCGGCTTCCTTGAGCTTGGAGCCCGCGGAGACCTTCACGCTGTAGCCGGCCGGGATCTGGATCGGGTCGCCGGTCTGCGGGTTGCGCGCGGTGCGAGCGGCACGGTGGGTGCGCTCGAAGGTGAGGAAGCCGGGGATGGTGACCTTCTCGTCACCCTTGGCAACGATCTCACCGACGGTCTCGGCGAGCGCGGCCAGAACGGCGTCGGCGTCCTTGCGGGTCACCTCGGCACGGTCGGCCAGAGCGGCCACCAGCTCACTGCGGTTCATGTATTACTCCCGTGTTCTTCTTGCCAATGGGCGTGCCACGCGGCGGAGCCGCATCAGGCACAGCGAAGCCGATGCTGCCAGGGCCCTCGGACAGTCCCCGGACCCGGGTCTGTGGTTCAGACCCTCGCGCCCGGTAACGCATCCTGCCCCCACCTGCGGCGGTAAAGCCAATCCGGCGCCCTGGAGGGTCACACGAAGAGCGCCATCGCTCCGGAAAGGTGACACTCCGGTGACGCTCCGCACCATGTCTCGGGCCCGATCACCGAGTGGCGGCCAGCCATGCGCTGCCCGCCACCCTATGGGGGCCCTGAGGGCCACGTGTCGTGCGACGCGCCGTGCTCAGGCCGTCGTGCCGCCCGTCACGGCCGTGGCGGCGGCGTTCGCGGCGTCCCGGACGGCGCCGGCGACCGCGCCCGCGACCTTGTCGTTGAAGACGCTGGGGATGATGTAGTTCGCGTTCAGCTCGTCCTCCAGGACGACGTCCGCGAGCGCGCCGGCCGCGGCCAGCATCATCTCCTCGTTGACCGTACGCGACTGCGCGTCCAGCAGGCCGCGGAAGACGCCCGGGAAGACCAGCACGTTGTTGATCTGGTTCGGGAAGTCCGAGCGGCCCGTGGCGACGACGGCGGCGGTCTGCCGGGCCTCCGCCGGGTCGACCTCCGGGTCGGGGTTGGCGAGTGCGAAGACGATCGCGCCGTCGGCCATGCGGGACACGTCCTCGGCGGCCAGCACGTTCGGCGCCGAGACGCCGATGAACACGTCGGCGCCGACCACGGCCTGCTTGAGGGTGCCGGTGACGCCCTCGGGGTTGGTGTTGTCGGCGATCCAGCGCAGCGCCGAGTCGGGGTCGGCCGAAACCAGGTCGTCGCGGCCCGCGTGCACCACGCCGTGGATGTCGGCGACGACGGCGTGCTTGACGCCGGCCGCGATCAGCAGCTTGAGGATGGCCGTACCGGCGGCGCCCGCGCCGGACATCACCACGCGCACGTCGCCGATGGCCTTGCCGACCACGCGCAGCGCGTTGGTCAGGGCGGCGAGCACGACGATGGCGGTGCCGTGCTGGTCGTCGTGGAAGACCGGGATGTCCAGGGCCTCGCGCAGCCGCGCCTCGATCTCGAAGCAGCGGGGCGCGGAGATGTCTTCGAGGTTGATGCCCGCGAAGCCGGGGGCGATGGCCTTGACGATCTCCACGATCGCGTCGGAGTCCTGGGTGTCCAGGCAGATCGGCCAGGCGTCGATGCCGGCGAAGCGCTTGAAGAGGGCCGCCTTGCCCTCCATGACCGGCAGCGCGGCCTTCGGGCCGATGTTGCCGAGGCCCAGGACGGCGGAGCCGTCGGTGACCACCGCGACGCTGTTGCGCTTGATGGTCAGGCGGCGGGCGTCCTCGGGGTTGTCGGCGATGGCCTGGCAGACGCGGGCGACGCCGGGCGTGTAGACCATCGAGAGGTCGTCACGGTTGCGGATCGGGTGCTTCGACGACATCTCGATCTTGCCGCCGAGGTGCATCAGGAACGTACGGTCGGAGACCTTGCCGAGCGAGACGCCCTCGATCTCCCGCAGCTTCTGGACGATCTCGTCCGCGTGCGCGGTGGACGTCGCGGCGATGGTGACGTCGATCCGGAGTTTTTCGTGGCCGGAGGCGGTCACGTCGAGGCCGGTGACCGACCCGCCGGAGGACTCCACGGCCGTGGTGAGCTGGCTGACGGCGGTGCCGCTCGCGGGAACTTCCAGTCGCACCGTCATCGAATACGAGACGCTAGGCGCCGTTGCCATGGCCGACTTCCTCTGCTTTCCCTTGTTTCCCTATGCGCTGTCCCAGGAGCTCGGATGCCCTGCGCATCGTTCGATCGTCCCACCTACCAGCCAGTACACGGTAACCAGCCACAAGTTTCGGAAAGACACTTCCACAATACGAGAGCTAGTCAGCTCGGCGGAACCCCCCACTCCTTCGCTTGAAAAACGGCCTGAATAGGGAGGAAATCTGGCGTACCGCCCTTAGTATCTGGCGCGCAGCACCCCAAGACACGCAAGGACGGGCGATATGGCTCAGGGCACCGTGAAGTGGTTCAACTCCGAGAAGGGTTACGGATTCATCGCGCAGGAGGACGGAGGACCGGACGTCTTCGTCCACTACAGCTCGATCAGTGGCGACGGCTTCCGCAATCTGGAGGACACCCAGCGGGTGGAGTTCGAGATCGCCCAGGGCCGCAAGGGACCGCAGGCGGAACAGGTCCGCGTGATCGGCTGAACGCGGAGAAGGCGCCACGGAATTCTCCGCGACGCCTTCTGGTGAAGCCTTAGGTGGCACCGACCCGCCATGCTCGCCTCGCGGCAAGTGGTCGCTCTAAGCGACTATGGTTGGGCCCGGGGGCTTGGATCGGGCCGGTGCCACATACAGGCTAACAAACCTTCTCTGTAAGCGATTCCCGTCGCGGGAGTCCGCCGGAGGTTTGTCGGCCCTCAGTCCCGCAGCAGGTCCGGCACCCCGTCCGCGTCCGGCTCGTCGCGGGCGCCGGAGACCACCGTCAGCCGCTGCGTGGCCCGGGTCAGCGCCACGTACAGCACCCGCAGCCCGGCCGGCGACTCGTCCGCGATCTCGGCGGGCGAGACCACCAGCGTCGCGTCGTACTCCAGCCCCTTGGCCTCCAGCGAGCCCAGCGCCACCACGCGGTCGTCCAGGTCCGCGAGCCAGCCGCGGGCCTCCTCCCGGCGGTCCATCGCGACCACCACGCCGACCGTGCCGTCGACCTCGTCCAGCAGCCGGCGCGCCTCCTCCCGTACGGAATCCCCCAGCCGGTCCCCCGCGACGGCGAACCGCGGCCGCAGGCCCGTGGAGCGCACCGCCTCCGGCGCGACCATGCCCGGCATGGCCAGCGCCAGCACCCGGGCCGCCAGCTCGGCGACCTCGGCGGGATTGCGGTAGTTCACGGTGAGGGTGAAGCGGCGGCGCGGGCGGGTGCCCAGCGCCTCGTCCCGCGCCTCGCCGGCCTCGTCCGGGTCCGGCCACGAGGACTGCGCCGGGTCGCCCACCACCGTCCACGTCGCGTGCCGGCCGCGGCGGCCGACCATCCGCCACTGCATGGGCGTGAGGTCCTGCGCCTCGTCGACGATGACGTGCGCGTAGTCCGTACGCTCCTCCGCGAGCCGCTCGCGGCGGCTGCGCCCCGAGGAATTACGGTCCGCAAAGGTGGTCAGCTCCTCCAGGCCGGTGAGCTGGTCCAGCGGGTCGGCCTCGCGGGGCCGGGCGGGGCGTGCCGGGGCGCCGAGGATCGTCTGCAGCTCGTCCAGGAGCGCGACGTCGTGGACGGACAGCGGGCCCCGGCCCTGCGCGTCCAGGCGGCTCAGCGAGCGGGCCAGCTTCCGTGCCTCGCGGTTCTGGAGCACCCGGCGCGACCAGCGGCCCAGCAGCTTCTCGTCGGTCATCGCGGCCAGCACCCGGCGCGGGGTCAGCTCCGGCCACCAGGCGTTGAGGAAGTCGGCGAAGTCCTGCTCGGTGGTGATGTCCTCGTCGAAGCCGGACCGGGCCTCGGCGGCCAGTTCCGGGTCGCTGTAGCGGCGGTCCCCGCCGGTCTTCGCCCACAGCGCGTCCAGGATCAGCCGGCGGGCCCTCGGGCGCAGCAGGTTGACCGGCGCGGTGCCGCCGAGCACGGCCTGCCGGATGCGGCGCAGCTCGGCGGCGTCCAGCTCGACGCGGGCACCGAAGGCGACGACGCGGAGGCGGTCGGTGGGTACGGCCGGGGCCGCCTCCTCCTCGTCGCCGAAGGCACCGAAGTCACCGAAGGCGAGCTGGCCGTCCGCTTCCCCGGAGGGCGCGCCCTCCGCGGTGAGCTCCAGCGCGCCACGGGCCGCCTTGCGCAGTACCTTCACCATCCGCGAGGAGCCCTTGATGCGGGCCACCTCGGGCGGGTCGTACGCGGTGGCCTCCGCGCCCTCCACCAGCGAGCCCAGCGCGCGGATGGCCACCTGGCCCTCCTCGCCGAGCGAGGGCAGCACGCCCTCGGTGTAGGCGACCAGCAGCGGGGTGGGCGAGACGATGAGGATGCCGCCCGCGTAGCGGCGCCGGTCCTGGTAGAGCAGGTAGGCGGCGCGGTGCAGGGCGACCGCTGTCTTGCCCGTACCGGGGCCGCCCTCGACCTCGGTGACGGAGGCGGCGGGCGCGCGGATCACCAGGTCCTGCTCGGCCTGGATGGAGGCGACGATGTCGCGCATGGAGTGGCTGCGGGCCCGGCCGAGGGCCGCCATCAGCGCGCCGTCGCCGATCGCCGGCAGCTCCTCGCCGTCCAGGGTGGCGGTGACCTCCGGGCGCATCAGGTCGTCCTCGACGCCCAGGACGCGGCGACCCTTGGAGCGGATGACGCGGCGGCGCACCACGCGGCCCGGGGAGACGGGCGTGGCCCGGTAGAACGGCGCGGCGGCCGGCGCCCGCCAGTCGATGACCAGCGGCGTGTAGTCCGCGTCCAGCACGCCGAGGCGGCCGATGTGCAGCGTCTCGGCGATCTCCGCGCGGTGGTCGGCGCCGATCGCGCCGTCGGCGGGCTCGACGGAGGTGTACGCGCCGTCCGGGCCCCGCTTGCCGTCCTTGCCCAGGAGCAGGTCGATGCGGCCGAAGAGGAAGTCCTCGTACTCGGAATTGAGGCGGTGCAGGTGGACGCCGGCCTGGAAGACCTGCGCGTCCCGCTCGGCGAGCGCGCCGGGCGTGCCGACCTGGCCGCGCTTGGCGGCGTCGGCCATCAGGAACTGCGCCTCGTCGATCTTCTCCTCGAGGCGCCGGTACACCCGGTCCAGGTGCGTCTGCTCGCCCGCGATCTCCCGGTCGCGGACGGAGTCGCCGTCCGCGACCGGGTCGCCGTCGGGTACGGAATCCGGCGCGTGCGTGGAATTCTCCGGCGCGTGCGTGGCGTTCTGCGCGGCCACCCAGGCCCCCTTCTGCTGTGCGTAGGGCAGCCGTCAACCGTACGCGAAGCAGGTCGCGGGCGCACCTGCCGGGCGCGTCCGGGAGCCGGTCACACGTCGACGGCGGCCAGCCGCTCGCCGTCGAGGGTGCGGATTTCGAAGCGGTCGATGTCGGCGCTGTGCATGGCGGCGCCGCCGTTGGTGTACAGGGGCTGCCGGCTCCACTTCGTACTGCCGCCCTTGATGCCGTACCCGCCGTACGGCACCGCCCACGTCGTGACGGTCTGCTGTGCGCCGTCCTTGCCGACCGCGACGAGGGAGCAGCGCAGCGGGCCCTTGACGTTGCCGAGGCGGAGGGCGACGGAGGTGCCCCAGGGGCGGTCGGCCATCGTCACGCCGGCGGTGACCTTGGTGACCGGGTCGACCGCGGTGTGCTTGTGGCCGCCGCTGTCGTACATCTGCTCGGCCGGGCTCGCGGTCTGCCGCGGCGGCTGCGGCTCGTCCCCGGTGACGGCCAGGGTGGCGAACGGCCCGCCGACGATCAGCGCGACGGCGGCCGCGACGAGCGCGAGGCGCCGTCCGCGCCTGCGCCGCCGGGCCGCGGCGACCTCGCCGAGCAGGCCGCTCAGGACGCGCCGGGAGGGCGTCGGGACGAGCGTGGCGGCGTCCGGCGGGGCGCCCGTGCCGTCGTCGGCGAGGCCCGCCAGCATCGGCTCCAGGCCGAGCAGGCCGTCCAGCTCGGCGGCGCAGCGGTCGCAGCCCGCGAGGTGTTCCTCGAAGCGGGCGGCGTCGGCGGCGTCCAGGACGCCGAGCGCGTAGGCGCCGGCGTCGGTGTGGGCCGCCGGCTCGGCGGGCGGGTGGGGCCGGTTCACGCCGTCACTCCTCGTTCTTCCAGCGAGAGCTTCAGGGAGCGCAGCGCGTAGAAGACCCGCGACCGTACGGTCCCGGGCGGTACCCGCAGCACCTCCGCCGCCTCGTTGACCGTACGTCCCTTGAAGTACGTCTCGATCAGGGCCTCCCGGTGCGCCGGGCTGAGGTCGGCCAGCGCCTCGGAGATCGTCATCAGGCGCAGCGCGCGGTCGATCTCGTCGGCGGCGGGCAGCGTCTCCAGGGGCGCGGCGTCCACCTCCTGGGGCCGGGCCTGGCGGCTGCGGTGCCCGTCGATGACGATCCGGCGGGCCACGGTGACCAGCCAGGGGCGTACGGAGCCGGTCGCGCGCTGCAGCTGGTCGGCGTTGCGCCAGGCGCGCAGCAGGGTCTCCTGCACCACGTCCTCGGCGCGGTGCCGGTCGCCCGCCACCAGCCGCAGGACGAACGCGAGGAGCGGTCCCGCGTGCTCCTCGTACAGGGCCCGCATGAGCTCTTCGTCGGGCGTCGTCCGGTCGGCCACGACGGCATCCTTGCGCAACGCCACTCCCGGGTCGAGGGGACGGACAGCCTTCCGTACGGGCTGGTCCAGGGGAGTACGGACGCGGGGACTCCGGCGTTCAGCCGGTGACGCGGGAGGTGTTCAGCCGGTGACGCGGGAGGCCGGGCCGAGGGTGGCGCGGCGGCGGTGGCGGGCCACCCGCTCGCGGTTGCCGCACACCTCGCTGGAGCACCAGCGCCGCCGGCGCCCGCGCGAGGTGTCCAGGTAGATCCGCGAGCACGCCTCGCCCTCGCACTGCCGCAGCTGGCCGCGGGCCACCGCGTCGGTCAGCATCCCGACGGCGTCGCGGGCGACCGCGGACATCAGCCCGGCACAGTCCGGCGGGCGCGCCGGGCGGCGCTCCAGTACGCCGTCCGCGCCGCGTACGGCGCGTTCGGGCGGGGGCGGGGCCTCGGCGGTGGCGTTGAGCAGCGCCAGGTCGCGGTCGGCCGCCCGGCCGCGGATCTCGTCGTGCACGATGCGCCGCAGCAGTTCGCGCAGCGCCCGGAAGCGCGCGACCCAGCTGCCGTCGACGGCGTCGAGTGCGCTGCTGCGCGGGACGACGCCCGCGCCGACGAGCCAGGCGCGCAAGTGGTCGGGGCCGAGGAGCCGTTCGGCCGGCGGCTCGCCGGTCGTGGCCACCAGGTCCAGGCAGATCCGCCCGCAGTCGAACCGCAGGTCGTAAGGCGCCGCCATGTGCCTGTCACTCCTTCGGGGACAACGTCTCCCTCCAGAGTGCCCGGCCCGGTGCACGGGCGGAACCCTCGGCACCGTGCCGGCGTGCGAGCCGTCCCCGGCCCGGCCGGGGGCCAACGCCCTTACGCGTCCGCGTACTTCGTCTCCGCGTGCGGGTCCAGGGACAGTCGGTAGCCGCGCTTGACCACCGTCTGGATCAGCTTCGGGGCGCCCAGCGCCACCCGCAGCCGGGCCATCGCCGTCTCCACCGCGTGCTCGTCGCGGCCCGCTCCCGGCAGCGCGCGCAGCAGGTCGCCGCGCGAGACGACCCAGCCGGGCCGCTTCGCCAGCGCACGCAGCAGAGACATGCCGGCGGGCGGCACGGGCCGCAGCTCGCCGTCGATGAGGACCGCGTGCCCGCGGATCTCCACGCGGCGCCCGGCCACCGGCAACGGGCGTACCCTGCCCGGCAGTTCGTGGCAGAGCAGCTGCACCAGCGGGCCCAGCCGGAAGCGCTCCGGCTGGACCGTGGCGATCTCGTGGTTCTCCAGGGGCAGCGCGGTCACCGGGCCGACGCACGCGGGCAGTACGTCGTGCCGCAGCGCGTCCAGCACCTCGCCGTGGACGCCCCGCTCCTCGGCGCGGCGCAGCAGCGACGCGGCGGCCGGTGCGCTGGTGAACGTCACCGCGTCCACCGTGCGCGCCAGGATGGCGTCCAGGAGGCGGTCGACCGGGCCGATGTCCTGCGGCGGCATCCAGCGGTAGACCGGGACGCCGACCACCTCGGCGCCCGCGGCGCGCAGCGACTCCACGAAGCCGGGCAGCGGCTCGCCGTGCAGCTGTACCGCGATCCGCTTGCCGTCCACGCCCTCCTCCAGCAGCCGGTCCAGCACCTCGGCCATGGACTCCGAGGCGGGCGACCACTCCTCGGTGAGGCCGGCCGCGCGGATCGCGCCGCGCACCTTCGGGCCGCGGGCGAGCAGCTCCACGCCGCCCAGCCGCTCCAGCAGCGCCGTGCCCAGGCCCCAGCCCTCGGCGGCCTCCACCCAGCCGCGGAAGCCGATGGCGGTGGTGGCCACGACGATGTCCGGCGCGTCGTCGATGAGCTGCTTGGTGGCGGCCAGCAGCTCCGCGTCGTCGGTGAGCGGCACGATGCGCAGCGCGGGCGCGTGTACGACCTCGGCGCCGCGGCGCTCCAGCAGCGTGCCCAGCTCGGCGGCGCGGCGGGCCGCGGTCACCCCGACCGTGAACCCGGCCAGCGGCAGCCCGCCGCCCCGCTCGGCGCCCTGCTGACGCTGACCGCTGTCGTCCTGTGGGTCGTTTCGCTGTCCCTCGTGCATGTTGGCTCTCGTCCCGCTTCGCAATGTTGTGCGCCGGCTCAACGGCGGCCTGGCCTCACCGGGCTCCGGGGCGCCCGTCCCAGGGCGGGCCCACAGACCGGATGGGTTCCTGATGCTGCCAAGGGTCCGTGACGACCCGGGTTCACCGTTATTTCTCCAGTGTTACGCCCGAGAGGCCCCGGACGTTCCCGCCGGGGCCACTCCTCGGGTACGACCGGTCACACTTCCGCGTATGCCGGGCGCTGCGCTTCTTCGGTGCGCAGGTCCGGCTGCGCCACCGGGCGCCGGAGGTATACGGCCCAGGTCACGGCCAGGCACAGGGCGTAGAAGACGAGGAAGGACACGAAGGCGGGGGTGCCGGAGCCCGCGGTCATGAACGCCTGCCGGAACGCCAGGTTGATGCCCAGCCCGCCGAGCGCGCCGACCGCGCCGATCAGTCCCATCGCCGCGCCCGAGAGGCGCCGCCCGTACGCCGCAGCCGCCTCGTCCGCCAGTCCGCGCGAGACCGCCTTGGCCTGGAAGATCGCCGGGATCATCTTGTACGTGGAGCCGTTGCCGAGCCCGGTCAGCACGAAGAGCGCGATGAATCCGACGAGGAAGACCGGCAGCGACTTCTGTACCGAGGCGACGATCACGACGGCCGTCGCCGCGCCCATGGCGGCGAAGTTCCACAGGGTGATCCGCGCGCCCCCGAAGCGGTCCGCGAGCTTTCCGCCGACCGGCCTGATCAGCGAGCCGAGCAGCGGCCCGATGAAGGTCAGCGAGGCCGCCTGCAGCGGGGTCTGCGCGAACTGGTTCTGCAGCACGAGCCCGAAGGCGAAGCTGTAGCCGATGAAGGACCCGAAGGTGCCGATGTACAGCAGCGACATGATCCAGGTGTGCGGGTCGCGCGCCGCCTCCTTGGCCGCGCCCGTGTCGTTGGTGACCGGCGCCAGGTTGTCCATGAACAGCGCGGCGCACACCGCGGCGAGCACGATCAGCGGGATGTAGACGGCGAGCACGATGCGCGGGTGCGCGGCGCCCGCCGTACCGATGATCAGCAGGCCCAGCAGCTGGATGACGGGCACGCCGATGTTGCCGCCGCCCGCGTTCAGGCCGAGTGCCCAGCCCTTCTTGCGCAGCGGGTAGAAGGAGTTGATGTTGGTCATCGAGGAGGCGAAGTTGCCGCCGCCGACCCCGGTGAGCGCCGCGACCACCATGAAGGTGGTGTACGACGTGCCCGGCGTCATCACGAAGGCCGCGACGACGCTCGGCACCAGGAGCAGCGTCGCGCTCATGATGGTCCAGTTCCGCCCTCCGAAGCGCGCCACGGCGAACGTGTACGGCACCCGGAGCACCCCGCCGACCAGCGTCGGCATCGCGACCAGGAAGAACTTCCCGGCCGGGTCCACGCCGTACTCGGGCCCCATGAAGAGCACCATCACCGACCACAGGCTCCACACGGAGAACCCGATGTGCTCGGACAGCACGGAGAACCACAGGTTCCGCCGCGCGATCCGCTCACCCCCGCTCTGCCAGAACGCCTCGTCCTCGGGGTCCCACTCCTCGATCCACCGCTTGCCCTTGCGTACCGCCGTCATCGCGCCTCCCAGCTCTCGGGGTCTCCCGGTCCGACGCTAGGGACGGCGCGTTTCGCCGCGGTGCCGCCAGGTGTCACCGACGCAATATCGCGCTCACCCGGGACGGCGCGCCACGGTGAGTATCGGCCGGGGCACCCTCCGCGGCGCTCACGCCGCCATCAGTCGGGCGTCCTCGGGCGGCAGCCAGGCGCCCTCGGGGCGGGCCAGCCAGCCGCCGGCCGCGCCCAGCTCACGCGCCGCGGCCAGCAGCGCGTCCAGCCCGGGGTGGCGCAGCCCCCGGCGCCAGACGACCGACACCGGGGACAGCGGTACGGGGTCCACGAGGGGCCGCAGCACCATCCCCGGCGCTTCGATGAACTCGACACTGGCCAGCACGGACCAGCCGCGCTTCCGTACGACGCGGAGGAATTCGGCCGGGCCGTCGATCTCCGGGTACGGCGCCGCCGCCCGGATGCCGCGCCCTTCGAAGAGGCGTGCCGCCAGGCCGGTCCACTCCGCCGTGTGCGCGTTGCCCGCCCCCGTGTACAGCGTCTCCCCCGCGAGCGCGTCCAGGGGCACGGCCGCGCGTGCGGCCAGCGGGTGCTCCTCGGGCAGCAGAACGGCCATCGGCTCGTACCGCACCGGGTGGTGGGCCAGCCGGGACCGCACGCCGCGCGGCAGGCCCGCGATCCGCCCGAAGGACACGTCCAGGCCGCCCGTCAGCAGCCCTTCGGCGGCGCCGGTCAGGCCGCTGTGGAAGCGGGCTGCGAACTCCAGGCCGGGCGCCGCCGCCCGGGCCCGCTCCAGCACCCGGTGCGCGGTGCCCACGGGCGCGCCGACGTCGACGAGCAGCGGGCGCTCGTGGCCGCCGCCTCCGTGGAACGCCGCGGCCAGCTCGTCGTGCGCGGCCAGCACGCGCTGCGCATACGGGAGCAGCCGCTCGCCTTCGGGGGTGAGGCGCACCTGACGAGTGGTGCGCAGGAACAGCACGGTGCCGAGGTCGCGCTCCAGACGGCGGATGTCGCGGCTGAGGGCCTGCTGAGCCACGTACAGGCGGGCGGCGGCACGGGTGAAGTGGAGCTCGTCGGCGACGGCCGTGAAGGCCCGCAGCAGTCGCGGCTCTATGTCGTGAGGCACGCACCCATGGTGACAAAGACGAAGTGGCTGGATGGAGACCGTCCGGCCAACGGATTGACAACGAGAGACGGTGAATGCGTGGTGAAGAGGTGTTGGACGGTCCGGGGCGGCCGGCCCGATCGTGAACGGGTGATCCTCTTCCTCGCCTCCCGGCCTGTGACGGCCCCGCCCGTTCCCGTACGGCCGCGCCGCCGCCCGCCGCGCGGCACCCCGCGGCTGCCGTTCCTCCGCCCGTACGCCCGGATCTTCGCCGTGCCCGGCACCCGGGCCTTCACCGCCGCCAACCTCCTGGCGCGGCTCCCCATGGGCATGTTCAGCGTGAGCGCGGTCCTGATGATCGCGGGGTCGCGCGGCTCGTACGCGCTGGCCGGGGCCGTGACCGCCACCGGGCTCGCGGCGACGGCGGTGGCCGGGCCGTGGACCGCGCGGCTGGTCGACCGGTACGGGCAGGCCAGGATCGCGCCGCCCGCCGCCCTGCTCGCGGTGGCCGGGTCGCTGGCCCTCGTGCTGTGCGTACGGCTCGACGCGCCCGCCTGGACGCTCTTCGCGGCGTACCTCTGCACGGCCACCACGCCCAACACCGGCGGCATGTCCCGCGCCCGCTGGGCGCACCTCTTCCGTACCGACGCGCGCGCCCTGCACACCGCGAACTCCTTCGAACAGGCGGCGGACGAGGCGTGCTTCATGCTCGGCCCGGTGCTCGCGGCCTTCCTGTGCACGGCGCTGTTCCCGGAGGCGGGCACGCTCGCCGGGGCCGGGCTGCTGCTGACCGGCGTGCTGCTGTTCGCCGCGCAGCGCCGTACGGAGCCGCCGCTCGCGCCCTGTACGGACCGCACCCGCTCCCCGTTGCGCCGCCCCGGACTGCCGCCGCTCCTGCTGACCTTCCTGTGCACGGGCGCGGTCTTCGGGTCGCTGGAGGTCGTCACCATCGGGTTCGCCGACGGGCACGGCATACGGGCGGCGGCGGGCGGCATCCTGGCGCTGCAGGCGGCCGGGTCGTGCGCCGCGGGCCTGCTGTACGGGCTGCTGCCGCCCGCCGGACGGCCCGCCGCACGCTTCACGGGCTGTGTGGCGGCCATGGCGGTCCTGATGCTGCTGCCGCTCCTCGGGGCGGCGAGCGGCAGCCCTGCGGTGCTGGCGGGCGCCCTGCTGGTGGCCGGGATGGCGACGGCCCCGACCATGGTCACCGGCATGGGCCGGGTGCAGGCCCTGACGCCCGCCGGCCAGGTCAACGAGGGCCTGACGCTCGCCGTGACGGCCCTGCTGGCCGGCATCGCGACCGGCTCGGCGGCGGGCGGCTGGGCCACGGACCAGCTGGGCCCGGACGGCTCCGGATACGCCGTGCCGGTGGCCGCCGCGGCCCTCGCCCTGACCGTGACGCTCCTGGGCCGCCGCGCCGGGGCGGGGCTCAGCGGTCCAGGCCCCAGCCCCTGCCCATCTCGTACGCGGCGCAGAGATTGACGTCGAGCATGTACGCGCCGGCCGTGCCGCACTGCGCGGGGCCCGTACCGGGGTCCAACGGCTGTCCGTGCCCCATGCCGGTGATCGAGTACGTCTCGGCGGCGACCGCGCCGCCCGCGTCCCGGTACACCGCATGCGGATAGCCGCCCACGGTGTCCGTGCTCTCCGGGGTCTGGTCGGTGCCGCGCACGTTCGTCCACTGCTCGACGAGGTCGGCCATGTTCACCGGCTTCACGGTCGTGTCGGCCGTCCCCTGGAAGACCGTGAGCCGGGGCCAGGGGCCGGTGTAGCCGGGGTTCTGCGCCCGCACCCGGTCGCCCCACTGCGCGGGCGTCTGGGTCGCGCCCACGTACATGCACACGTACGGCGAGCCGGCTGCCTGCGCGCAGCCGTACGGGAGGCCCGCGACGACGCCGCCCGCGGCGTACGTCTCCGGGTACGCGGCCATCATCACCGCCGTCATCCCGCCGCCGGCCGAGAGCCCGGTGACGTACGCCTTGGAGCCGCCCACGTCGGCGAGCTGCCGGGCGGTCATCTGCTGGATGGACGCGGCCTCGCCGTGGCCGCGCTCGATGTCGCCCGCCTGGAACCAGTTGAAGCAGGAGTTGAGGTTGTTGGCGCCGGTCTGGCCCGGGAAGACCACGGAGAAGCCCCAGCGGTCGGCGAGCTCGGTCCAGCCGCTCTGCTTGCCGTAGGCGGTGGCGTTCTGCGTACAGCCGTGCAGCGCGACGACCACGGGGCGGCCGGCGGGCAGCCCCTGCGGGGCGTAGCGGTACATCCGCAGCGCCCCCGGGTTGCTGCCGAAGCCGGTGACTTCCTCGATGGCGCCGGGGGCCGCGTGTGCCGTCGTCGGCGACGGCGGGAAGAGGGCGGCCAGCAGGGCCGCGACCAGGACGCTCAGCGTGCGCTTGGTTGTCTTGTACATGCCCGAGGACGGTAGGAGCGCAGGGCGGCGCCCGATATGGCGCGGGACGCCACATCCGGCGTCCGCACCATGGGACCGACATGACAAAAGCCCCGCTGCCTTACGGCGGCGGGGCTCGTGCCCACATGGGATGAGTGGAGATGGCGGGAATCGAACCCGCGTCCAACGGTGCAGAATCAGGGCTTCTCCGTGTGCAGTCCGCTGCGATTTTCTCGGCCCCGGAGATCACGCGGACAAGTCTCCGACGGGCTCAGTCACTGTTTGATGTCTCCACTCAGCCCCGTGACCGGGCTCAGTGGATAAGACCCCTAGCTGATGCCAGGAACCGGGTCGGGATCATCCCCGGGCTGACACTTCGCAGGTCGCTACTTAGGCAGCGAGGGCGAAGGAATCGCGCTTGGTGTTGGCGATTATTGGTTGCGACATATGGTTAACGAGATCATTGCCGCTTCCTCGACACGCTTCCCCTGCTTCGACATCCGCTGTCGAAACCGATCATCCCCATGTTGTTTTTTCAAAGCCGGACGCTCCGTCTCGCGGAGAGCCCCGCACCCCGTCACCTCGGGGTACATGTGCCATCGTACGGGAACAACATGGCACCGTGCCAGCATATTCCCAGGGGCTTTCGCCGGGCCTTCCGCCCAGGTCAGGCCCCCCGCTCCCGGCGGCGCACCGCCGAGATCACCCGGTCCGCCTCGCGGCGGTCCTGCTGCTCACGCAGGGTCTGCCGCTTGTCGTACTCCTTCTTGCCCTTTGCCAGCGCGATCTCGACCTTCGCACGGCCCTTCAGGAAGTACAGCTGGAGCGGGACGATCGTGTGGCTCGTCTCCTGGGACTTCGCCGCCAGCTTGTCGATCTCCTCGCGGTGCAGCAGCAGCTTCCGCTTGCGGCGTGCCGCGTGGTTGGTCCACGTGCCCTGCGCGTACTCGGGGATGTGCACGTTGTGCAGCCACGCCTCGCCGCCGTCGATCTGGACGAAGCCGTCCACCAGCGAAGACCGACCCTGCCGCAGCGACTTCACCTCCGTGCCCGAGAGCACGAGGCCGCACTCGTAGGTGTCGATGATGAGGTAGTCGTGGCGCGCCTTCTTGTTCTGCGCGATGAGCTTGCGCCCGGCCTCCGCGGCCTGCCGCTTCGCCTTCGTTTTCGCGTTCGCCTTAGCCATAGTGCGGCCATTTTCGCACTACGACCCACCTCCGAGGCCACTCATTACTGTTCTGGCCCGGCTCTCCGCCCGGTCGTCGGCGGGGATGTCGGGGGTGATGCCGCGGCCGTCGACGCCGCGGCCGGACGGCGTGCGGTAATGGCCGACGGTCAGCTCGGCGACCGAGCCGTCCGCGAGCTTGCTGGGCATCTGGACCGAGCCCTTGCCGAAGGTCGGCGAGCCGATCACCACCGCCCGGCCGCGGTCCTGCAGCGCCCCCGCCAGCAGCTCGCCCGCGCTCATCGTGCCGCCGTCGACCAGCACGGCCAGCGGCGACTTCGTGGCCCGGCCGCGGTCGGCGTACAGCGCGCGCTGGCTGCCGCGCACGTCATACGTGGCGACCAGGCCGCCGTCGAGGAACGCGGCGGCCGCGGTGACCGCCTCACCGACCAGGCCGCCGGTGTTGCCGCGCAGGTCCAGCAGAAGGCCCCCGGGCGGCGCCGAGCGGACCGCCTCGCGCACCTCCTCGCCGGTGCCCTTGGCGAACGCCTCGACCTTGATCCGGGTCATGCCCCCGGGCGCCGCGGGCCGCTCGACCGTGACGTTCGCCGTGCGCAGCCGGGCGCGGTGCAGCGTCGCTGACCAGTGCC
>NZ_JBEPFC010000126.1:0-21455 GCF_040301705.1 Streptomyces sp. NPDC000151
CCTGGACCCCGAGCGTGGTCATCAACGTGAGCAGCATGACGGTGCTCCCCACCGTGAGACAGGCCCGGATCTGCGGGCCCCCCCTCGCCGTGCTGACCTATCGTCTGCGGGGCGACCGGCCCGCCCGCCCGGCCGACGGCCTGCCCGTCGCCGCCCCGCACCGCCGCCCCATCGCCCAGCCCATCCGCCTCGGAGAGCTGGCCCGTACCCCCGACCCCTCGGACCCGGACACGCACGCGAACAGCACGGCCCCGGACACGCACACGAAGGAGAGCACCGCATGAACAGCACCGCCTCCCACCGCCCCGCCGGCCTCGGCGGCGTGGTCGTCGCCACCGCGCTCCCGTACCGCGAGGACCCCGCGGCCCCCGCCGGGCTCGCCGTCGACCTGGACCGCTACGCCGAGCACTGCCGCTGGCTGGTGGACAACGGCTGCGACGGCATCGGCCCGAACGGCTCCCTGGGGGAGTACTCCTCGCTCACCGACGACGAGCGCCGCGCGGTCGCCCGTACCGCGATCGAGGCGGTCGGCGACGACGGCACGGTGATCGTCGGCGTGCACGGCGTCGGCAGCCACCAGGCCCGGCACTGGGCCGAGGTCGCCGCCGAGGACGGCGCCGACGGCGTGCTCTGTCTGCCGCCGACCATGTACCGCGCCAACCCCGGCGAGGTCCTCGCCCACTTCGAGGCGGTGGCCGGCGTCGGCCTCCCCGTCATGGTCTACAACAACCCCATCGACACCAAGGTCGACCTCACGCCCGCGCTGCTCGGCGAGATCGCACAGATCGACAACGTCGTGGCGGTCAAGGAGTTCTCCGGCGACGTGCGCCGCGTACTGGAGATCAAGGAGCAGGCGCCCGGGCTCGACATCATCAGCGGTGCCGACGACGTGGTCCTGGAGAGCCTGCTGATGGGCGCCGTCGGCTGGTTCGCCGGCTTCCCGAACGTCTTCCCCGCCGAGTCCGCGAAGCTGTACGCGCTTGCCAGGGCCGGCCGCTTGGAGGAGGCACGCGCGCTGTACGAGCCGCTGGTCGCCGCCTTCCGCTGGGACTCCCGCACCGAATTCGTGCAGGCCATCAAGGCGGGCATGGAGCAGGTCGGCCGGTACGGCGGTCCCTGCCGCCCGCCGCGCGGCCCGCTCGTTCCCGAGCACCGCGAGCAGGTCCGTGCCGACATGGCCCGCGCGATCACCGCGCTTGAGAAGCTGGCGGCCGCCTGATGAGGTCGGTACGCACCCTCAGCGCCGTCGACTCGCACACCGAGGGAATGCCCACCCGGGTGGTGACCGGCGGGGTGGGCCCGATCCCGGGCGCCACCATGGCCGACCGCCGCCGGTACGCCGTCGAACACCTCGACGGACTCCGCCGCTTCCTGGTCGACGAGCCGCGCGGCCACCCCGCCATGAGCGGCGCCCTGCTCCAGCCGCCCACCCGCCCCGACGCCGACTGGGGCGTCCTGTACATCGAGGTCAGCGGCTTTCTGCCGATGTGCGGGCACGGCACGATCGGCGTCGCCACCGTCCTCGTCGAGACCGGCATGGTGGCGGTCACCGAGCCGGAGACCGTCGTCCGGCTGGACACCCCGGCCGGGCTCGTCGAGGCGCGGGTGACCGTGCGGGACGGCGTCGCGGAGCGGGTCACCCTGCGCAATGTCGACGCTTTCGCGCTCGAACAGGACGCCAAGGTCGAGGTCCCCGGCCTGGGCGAGGTCCGCTACGACATGGCGTACGGCGGCAACTTCTACGCGATCGTGGACCTGGAGCAGCAGCTCGGGCTGCCGTTCGACCGGGCACGCAAGGACGAGATCCTGGCGGCCGGGCTGGCGATCATGGGCGCGGTCAACGAGCAGAACCGCCCCGCGCACCCCGTCGACCCGCTCATCTCCGGCTGCAAGCACGTCCAGTTCCTCGCCCCCGGATCCGACGCCCGGCACTCGCGCAACGCCATGGCCATCCACCCGGGCTGGTTCGACCGCTCGCCGTGCGGCACGGGCACCTCGGCGCGGATGGCGCAGCTGTACGCGCGCGGCGAGCTCCCGCTGGACACCGAGTTCGTCAACGAGTCCTTCATCGGGACGCGGTTCACCGGGCGGCTCGTCGGCACCACCGAGGTCGGCGGGGTGCCCGCCGTCGTGCCGGAGTTCTCCGGGCGCGCCTGGATCACCGCCACCGCCAACTACCTGCTGGATCCCCGCGATCCCTTCCCCGAAGGCTTCGTCCTGTGAGCGTCGCGAGAGAGATCTTCCGCCGCAAGCCCGTGGACTCCTCCGAGGAGGAGTCGACAGGCGGGCTGCGCCGCACCATGGGCCTGTGGCAGCTGGTCGCGCTGAGCCTGGGCGGCCTGGTCGGCGCGGGCGTCTTCTCGCTGGCCGGCGTGGTCGCGCACGAGGACGCCGGGCCCGGCGTGATGCTCTCCTTCCTCATCGCGATCATCGCCAGCAGCGCGGCGGCGCTCTGCTACGCCGAGTTCGCGGGCACGATCCCGAAGGCGGGCTCCGCGTACACCTACTCCTATGCGGCGCTCGGCGAGGTCGTCGGCTGGGCCATCGGCTGGGACCTGCTGCTGGAGTACACCGCGATCGTCGCCGTGGTGGCCATCGCCGTCTCCGGTTACTTCTCGTACGTGCTGCACGGCATCGGCATCGACCTGCCGGCCTGGATGCTCGGCGCGCCCGGCACCGGCTCGGGACACCGCGTCGACCTGCTCGCCGCGCTGCTCTGCCTGCTGCTCGCCTTCGTGCTCTCGCGCGGCACGAAGGAGTCGGCCCGCTTCGAGACGGTCCTCGTCGTGATCAAGCTGGGCATCGTGGCGCTGGTGGTGGTCGCCGGCGCCTTCCACATCTCGGCGGGCAACTACAGCCCGTTCCTGCCGTACGGCCTGGGCGGCGCGTTCACCGGCGCCGCGACCACCTTCTTCGCGGTGTACGGATACGACGCGATGAGCGCGGCCGCCGAGGAGAGCGCCGAGGCGAAGAAGGTGCTGCCGAAGGCCATCGTGATCTCGCTGGGCATCGCGGCCGTGATCTACCTGCTGGTGTGCGTGGTGCTGCTCGGTATGCAGGACTACCGCCACATCGACGTGCACAGCCCGTTCTCCAGTGCGCTGGCCTCCGTCGGCCTCGGCGGGCTCGGCATGGTGGTCGCCGTCGGTGCCATCATCGGCATCACCACCTCGGCCTTCGCCAACATGCTGGCCGTCTCCCGGGTCTGGTACTCGATGAGCCGGGACGGCCTGCTGCCGCGGTACTTCGCCCGCAACCACCCGAAGCGGCAGGTGCCGACCCGGGTGATCTGGCCGGTCGGCGTCGGCTCGGCGCTGATCGCCGGGTTCCTGCCGATCCGGGAGGCGGCCGACCTCACCAACATCGGCATCCTGATGGCGTTCATCGTCGTCGCGGTGGCGGTCGTGGTCATGCGCCGCACCCGCCCCGACCTGCCGCGCGCCTTCCGTACGCCGCTGGTGCCGCTCGTACCGGCCATCGGCGTGGCCTTCTCGGTCTGGCTGATCGCCAACCTCGACCCGGTGACATGGCTGCGCTTCGCGGCCTGGATGGTGATCGGACTGATCGTCTACGCGCTGTACGGCTACCGCAACTCGCAGGAGAACCCGGGCCGTACGGAAGGCCCGGAGCGGCCCGTGGAAACGGTCAAGGCCCCTTCCTGATCAGCTCGTCCGCCGGGTCGTTCACCGGCTGCGGGGTGCCCGTGAGGTCCATGACGAAGAGCGGGACGTGCAGCGCGTCGGCTCGGGTCCGGGCGTCGTGCGCGTAACCGGCCAGCGAGAAGAACACCGCGAGCGCGGAGTCGTTGAGGCCGTTCAGCCAGACCGTCTCGATCTCCCGCAGCCGGGTCGGGCGGGTGGTCGGATCGACCTGCGCCACCAGCCCGCGCCCCCGCACGTCCACCCCCGTCGAGCTGCGCTCGGGGGCCCGTACGACCTCGGTGAAGCCCAGCCACTTCAGGTACTGGACGGCCGCGGTGACGCAGTCACGTGCCGTACGGATCGTCACCGGGCGGAAGGCCGGGCGCAGCGTGGCCGGGCGCGCGGGGGAGTGGTGGCGGTGTCCCGCCCGCCCGAGCGGGGCGGTCTCCGGTGCCGGCGGCCCAGGGGCCGGTATCACCGGCACCCGGACGACCGTGCCGCAGGCGCACGCCGACTCCGGCGCCGGCCACTCGTCCAGCCGCCCGCAGGACTCGCAGCGCACCTCGACCCAGGAGCTCTGCCAGGTACGGTGCTGGATCTCGACGGGCACCCCGCCGCGCAGCACGGGCATCGTCAGTGGCGCCCCGCACGCGCACGGAAAGGTGGGCGGCGTGAAGGCGTTCTCGCGGCGGCACGTAGGGCAGCGCACCGGCACGCTGTCGGCCATGTTCGGCTCCTGGCGGGTCGTTCGGCTCATCGCCGTCCATGGTCCCCCGGAATGCGCCGTTCCTGGGGCGAATCGCGAGGAGAGACGCGCACAGGGCCCGGCGCGTCCGTGACCGTACGGACGAGCCGGGCCCTGCGGGTGGTTCCCGCCCGGTGGCACGGGTTACAGGCGCGACAGGACACGCGCCACCGGACGGAGTCTGGAGAGGGATGGGGCGAGGCATGGGATGAGGCATGGGGCGAAGAAGGTGTGCTCCGCGGTGCGGAGGAGAGGAACGCGCCCTTCCCTATGAGACGCGTCCGTACCACCGCACTGGTTTCTCCGCTGCACCGCGGAGCCCACCGTCGGCCGGCGGCCGAAGCCGCCGGCCGGTCCGTACCGCCCGGCCACCCCTCAACGGGCCGGACGGTACGGACGCGCAAGGGTGCTGACCTCCCGTCAGTCCTCACGCAGCTTTTTCCAGGACCGGGACTCAGTCCTCGCGCAGCTCGCGGACCTTGGCCTCGACGCGCTTGCCGTAGTCCTGGTCGGCCGCGTGGAAGTGCGCGAGCGCCTTCTCGATGACGTCGTCGCGGGAGACCTGCGAGAGGCCGCCGGCGATGTTCGCCACCAGGCGCTTCTTCTCGTCCTCGGACATCAGCCGGTAGAGCTCGCCGGCCTGGAAGAAGTCGTCGTCCTTGGTGTGCTGCGGGGCCTCGTGGGTGCCCGTGTGGCCGGCGAGGGCGAACGGGGCGGACAGCGCCTCGTTCGTCTGGACCGGGCCGTCGTAGCTGTTGGGCTCGTAGTTCTTCGCGTGCCGGCCCTGGGAGTTGGCGGCCATCAGGCCGTCCCGGCCGTAGTTGTTCGCCACGGTCGCCTTGGGGGCGTTGACCGGCAGCTGGGTGTGGTTGATGCCCAGGCGGTAGCGCTGCGCGTCGGCGTAGGCGAAGAGCCGGCCCTGCAGCATCTTGTCGGGGGACGGGCCGATGCCGGGCACGAAGTTGTTCGGCGAGAACGCGGACTGCTCGACCTCGGCGAAGACGTTGTCCGGGTTGCGGTCCAGGACCATCCGGCCCACGCGCTGCAGCGGGTAGTCCTTGTGCGGCCACACCTTGGTCAGGTCGAACGGGTTGAAGCGGTAGTCCGCCGCCTCGGCCGCCGGCATGACCTGCACGTACAGCGTCCAGGACGGGTACACGCCGCGCTCGATGGACTGCAGCAGGTCGGTCTGGTGCGAGTTGGGGTCCGTGCCCGACAGCTCGGCGCCCTGCTCGGAGTCCAGGCAGCGGATGCCCTGGTTGGTCTTGAAGTGGTACTTGACGAAGAACTGCTCGCCCTTGGCGTTGGTCCACTGGTACGTGTGCGAACCGAAGCCGTTCATGTGGCGGTAGGACGCCGGAATGCCGCGGTCGCCCATCAGCCAGGTGATCTGGTGGGTCGCCTCGGGGGAGTGCGCCCAGAAGTCCCAGACGTTGTCCGGCTCCTGCTTGCCCGTGAAGGGGTCGCGCTTCTGCGAGTGGATGAAGTCGGGGAACTTCAGCGGGTCCTTGATGAAGAACACCGGAGTGTTGTTGCCGACGAGGTCGTAATTGCCCTCTTCGGTGTAGAACTTGACCGCGAAGCCGCGCGGGTCACGCGCCGCGTCCGGGCCACCGAGGTTGTCGGCGACGGTCGAGAAGCGGATGAACAGCTCGGTCCGCTTGCCGACGGTGTTCAGGAAGTCCGCGCGGGTGAAGCCGGTGACGTCGTCGGTCACCTCGAAGTAGCCGTACGCGCCGGAACCGCGGGCGTGCACCACACGCTCCGGGATGCGCTCCCGGTTGAAGCGGGCGAGCTTCTCGATCAGGTGCTGGTCCTGCAGGACGATCGGGCCACCGATGCCGGCGGTGGCGGAGTTCTGGTTGTCGGCGACGGGGGCGCCCGACTCCGTGGTGAGTGTGCGCGCCGTCAGCGAGGGCTTCGTCATGGTGACCTTCCGTACGAAGAGCGCGGAAGCCGACTTCCGCATGTTGGAGCGTATGGAGGGCTCCAACCAAACGTCAACAGTTTGTTGAAAACTTGCTCGTGTCCTTCACCGCCGCACGTGGCGGCCGGAAAAGGGTCCCGGCGGCGGCACCTGGGCGCGACAGGACAGGTGTCGGCGCCGCCGCCGGAAGTCTGTGTGTGCTTGTTACTCGTCGGGCCTGGCCAGCACGTCGACCAGGACCGGGCGCCGCGTGGAGACGGCCTCCTTGCGGGCCCACTCCAGGGCCGACCGCAGCCCGTCCCGGGCCGTGACCCGGCGCCCCGAGCATCCGTACGCCTCGGCCAGCCGCACGGCGTCCGGGCCGCGCTCGTCCCGGCCGAGCAGCAGCTGCACGTACGGCACCGAGCACTCCGCCGCGGCCGTCAACTCCTCGGCCAGTGGCGGCAGTCCGGGCCCCGTGCCGATGCCGACCAGCGTGGCGTCCGGCGCCGCCGCGGCCAGCGCGAGCCGTGCGCCGAGCGCCGCGGGGACCGCCCAGCCCGGTGGCCCGCCGCGGCCGCCGAGCAGCAGCCGCCGTGGCCTGCCGACCGGGAGCAGCGCGCCGCCCCACTCCCCGTACACCTCCTCCGTCAGGACGAAGCAGGTGTCCGGGTCGGTACCGAAGACCGCGTCGAGCTCCGCGTGGACCCGGCGGACCGGGACCGGGGCGCCGCCCGGGCCCGCCGCCCGGACCGCGGCTCCTGCGGGCCTGGCCCAGGTCCGGGGCCGCGCCGTGCTCTCCCGGGCGGCGTCGTGCAGCGCCTCCAGGAAGAGCTGTGCATCGGCGACGATCCCCAGGCCGGCCGTGCCGTACCCGCCGATCGCCGACGGCTCGGCGTCCACCTGGACCACCGTGCGTACCTCCGCGAGGAGGCCCGCGGCCCGCCCGGTGCCGATCGCGAGCACGCAGTCCGCCGCGTTCAGCGCCCGGTGCCCCTCCCCCGAAGGGCACCCGACGGTCCCCGCGTAGAGCTCGTGGCCCTCCCCGGCGCAGCCGCGGCCGCCGGGGGTGTCGGCGAACGGCACCCGCAGCCGGCCGGCCAGCGCGCGCAGCGCGGCACCGGCGTCCGCCGCGGTCACTCCGCCGCCCGCCAGCAGCAGCGGCCGGCGCGCGGCCAGCAGCAGCTCCAGCGCGGCGGCGACCTGCGACGGATGCGGTGTACCGCTCCGTGTCGGCAGTGGCGCGTCGACCGCCGGATCGTATGCGATCTCCGCGTCCGCCGCGTCGGCGGGCAGCTCCACCAGCACCGGTCCCGGCCGGCCCTCGCGGGCCGTACGGAACGCCTCGCGCAGCGCCCACGGCAGGCGGGCGGCCGAGGCGGCCGGTAAGACCTGCTTGGTCACCGCCCGCACCGGTTCCCCGGCGCCGGGCCCCGCGGCGAGGCAGACCAGCGGTACGCCGTCGGCGCGGGCGGCGTGCAGCCCGGGCACCAGCCCGGGCCCCGACGCCGCGCCCGCGACGACCACCCCGGTACGCCCGCTCGCGCGGGCCCAGCCGTCGGCCATGTGGGCGGCGGACTGCGCGTGGCGTGCGGTCAGGAGAGCGGTGCCGCCGGCCGCGAGCGCCGCGTACAGCGGGCGGCCGGGCGCGTCCGGGCAGCCGAAGGCGGCGTCGCCGCCCTCGTCCCGGGCGATCCTGGCGGCCGCCGCTGCGGCGGACATCCTCGGCATCGGTCGCTCCCCCCTGGCCCGTACGTCAGTCGTCCGGTATCAGTGCCGGCCGGCGGCGCGCAGCGGCGCGGGCAGCCACTCGAAGGCGCCCGCGCTGGGGCGGTCGCCGGGCTTGTACTCCAGGCCCACCCAGCCCTCGTAACCGGCCTTCTTCAGGCGGTTGACCAGGTCGGTGAAGTCCAGGTCGCCGGTGCCGGGCGCGCCGCGTCCGGGGTTGTCGGCGATCTGCACGTGCCCGGTCTTGTCCGTGTACGAGTCGATGACCTCGTTGAGGTCCTCGCCGTTCATGGCCAGGTGGTACAGGTCCATCAGGAACTTGGCGTTGCCGAGGCCGGTCGCCGCGTTGACCTTGTCGACGATCTCGATGGCCTTGGGCGCGGAGACGATCGGGCAGAGCGGCGACTCTGGCGCGTTGAGCGCCTCGATCAGCAGCGTCGCGCCGATGGAGTCGGCGGCGCGGGCAGCCAGGGTGAGGTTGGCGAGGGCCACCTCGTCCTGGAGGGCCGGGTCGACGCCCTCGATGCGGTTGCCGTACAGCGCGTTGAGCGCCTTGCAGCCCATGGTGCGGGCGAACTCCACCGCGACCGGTACGTTGGCGCGGAACTTCTCGGACTCCTCACCGGGCAGCGAGAGGGCGCCGCGGTCGGGGCCCGGCAGCTGTCCGGCGTAGAAGTTCAGGCCGACCAGCTGGGTGCCGGCGTCGTTCAGCGCGTCCCGCAGCGCGTCCAGCTCGGACTGCTCGGGCACCGGCGCGTCGACCCACGGCCACCACAGCTCGACCGCGGTGAAGCCGGCGGCGGCCGCGGCGGCGGGGCGCTCCAGCAGCGGGAGCTCGGTGAAGAGGATCGACAGGTTGACGTCGAAGCGCGTGTCGGTGAAGCCCATGCGGGGTAAGCGCCTTCCGTATTACGAAACTTATTTTCTGCGTATTGGAAGAGTGCCCGCGGGGAAGGAGAGCTGTCAAGAGGTCCCGTGCGGCCGATTGTGGTGGCCGGCCCGAGGTCGGCAGTAGGTTGACGGTGTGCGATTGAGAGTGGAGTTCACGACGGAACCGTTCGATCTGGACGAGGCGCCGGACCATGCGGTGGTGGCCCGCGATGTCGTCACGGGCGCCGAGCTGGACGCGGTCGACGTCGGCCCGTTCGGCAACACCGCCGAGGGGGACGCGGAGCGGGTGCTCACCGCGGTGGACGCGCTGCTGCGGCAGTCCCTGGCGGCCGGCGCCACCCGCGTCTCGCTCCAGGTCAACGTGGTACCGGACGGCCGGGGCGGCCAGGACGGCAAGGAGGCCGAGCGGTGACCGAGCCTGCCGACCACCCGTTCGTCCAGGCGGTGAAGCCGCTGGTGGACGCGATGGGCGGGGAGATGGTCGCGCCGGAGCTGGCGCAGGGTGACGACGTCGTGCTGGCCTGGGAGGGCGAGGACCGGGTGGCCGTACGGCTGCCCCACCTCTCCGACTCCCTGGACCACCTGCTGGCGGACCTGGAGCGCCGGCACGGCTGCCCGCTCGCCGAGCTCGACCGCAAGACCAAACAGTCGGTCGTGCGCATCCTGGAGACCCGCGGCGCCTTCTCCGTACGGCACGGCGTGGAGACGGTCGCGAGCGCGCTCGGCGTCAGTAGGTTCACGGTCTACAACTACCTGAACAGGGAGAACGGCGCGAAGAGCCAGGCCTGACAGGCTCCCGTCACTTACCTCGCGGCAAACCGCCACAAGCCGTCGTTCCGGGTTTCCGGAACGGCGGCTTTCGTGTTGCCGAGTTTTCAACAAAGTGTTGACGTGGTGTTGTCGGGAGACTTAGCTATGCCCAGCCCGTCCAACGCACAGCACGACGCAGCCACGGAGGCTTCCCGTGTCTTCGAGTACGACTCCGGGGCTCACCCGGTTCAATGCCGCCGACGTCAGCGAGGCCCAGGCCGCGCTGCACGAGGTGTGTGCCAGCGCGGCGTGGGGGAGCAAGATCCTCGCGCAGCGTCCGTACGCCGACACCGAGGCCCTCTTCGCCGCCAGTGACGCCGCCATGGCCGAACTGACCGCGGACGACCTGGCCGAGGCGATGGCGGGGCACCCGCCGATCGGCCGCCCCAAGCCGGGCGACCCCACTTCCTCCCGCGAGCAGCGCGGGATGGCGGGGGCCTCCGACGAACTCAAGGCCGAAATGCTCGAACTGAACCTGGCCTACCAGGAGCGCTTCGGGCACGTCTTCCTCATCTGCGCCACCGGCCTGACCGCCGAGCAGATGAGGGACGCGGTCCGTAACCGGATCGACAACGCGCCGGAACACGAACGAGAGATCGTGCGTGGAGAGCTCGTCAAGATCAACCGCATCCGCCTGACCCGCCTCGTAGAAGGAGACGCAGCATGAGCAGCGACACGGCTGCCGATCACACGTCGGTGTCCACGCACATCCTGGACACCAGCGTCGGCCGCCCCGCAGAGGGCGTGGCCCTCACGCTCTCGGTGCGCTCCGGCAGCGACGGGGCCTGGGCCGCGCACGGCGTGTCCAAGACCGACGCGGACGGGCGCTGCAAGGATCTGCCGGCCCTGCCGGAAGGCACCACCCACGTACGGCTCGACTTCGAGACCGAGTCGTACTTCCTGAGCAACAAGAACAAGCAAGCCGAGGCGCAGCAGGACGCCCCCGCGAATCGGGACAGCGGTGCGACCGGAGCGTTCTTCCCGGAGGTGGCGATCACGTTCGCCGTCGAGCCGGGCGAGCACTACCACGTACCGCTGCTGCTCAACCCGTTCGGCTACTCCGTTTACCGAGGGAGCTAGCAGACATGCCCACCATTCTGGGACAGAACCAGTACGGCAAGGCTGAGAACCGGGTCGTAAAGATCACGCGGGACGGCGACACCCATCACATCAAGGACCTCAACGTCTCCGTCGCCCTCTCCGGCGACCTGGAGGAGGTCCACCTCTCCGGCTCCAACGCCAACTGCCTGCCCACCGACACGACCAAGAACACCGTGTACGCCTTCGCGAAGGAGTACGGGATCGAGTCGGCCGAGCAGTTCGGCATCCACCTGGCCCGCCACTTCGTGACCAGCCAGGAGCCGATCAAGAAGGCCCGGATCCGCATCGAGGAGTACGCCTGGGAGCGGATCGAGACCTCCGACGCCAACTCCAAGTTCATCGGCTCCGACGAGGTCAAGCACTCCTTCGTCCGCCAGGGCCAGGAGACCCGCGTCACCCAGATCACCTACGACGGTGAGAACTGGCAGGTCATATCCGGCCTGAAGGACCTGGTCGTGATGAACTCCACCAACTCGGAGTTCTGGGGCTACATCAAGGACAAGTACACGACCCTGAAGGAGGCGTACGACCGCATCCTCGCCACCCAGGTGTCCGGCCGCTGGCGGTTCAACTGGACCGACGACGAGCAGCGGATGCCCAACTGGGAGCGGTCCTACGAGCAGGTCAAGAAGCACATGCTGCACGCCTTCGCGGAGACCTACAGCCTCTCGCTGCAGCAGACCCTGTACCAAATGGGCTCGCGCATCATCAACAACCGCGCCGAGATCGACGAGGTGCGCTTCTCGCTGCCCAACAAGCACCACTTCCTGGTGGACCTCGAGCCGTTCGGCCTGAAGAACGACAACGAGGTCTACTACGCGGCCGACCGCCCGTACGGCCTGATCGAAGCCACCATCCTGCGTGACGGTGTCGAAGCCGAGATCCCGATGGATCTGACGAACCTCTGACGGCTCTCCCACGCCGCGACGTGCCTCGCCTCCCCCTCCCTGACTCCGCACAGCGGGAGGGGGCCGCGAATCCTGAGGGGAACGACCCATGGCACAGCAATCGCACGTTGAGCACCACCCCGTAACCGACGTCCACCCCGTGGACGAGAAGCTGGGGCCCAAGCGGCTCGTCCCCGCCGCCCTTCAGCACATCGCCGCCATGTACGCCGGCGTGGTCACCCCTCCGCTCATCATCGGCCAGGCCGCCGGCCTGGATTCGGCCGGCCAGACCCGGCTGATCGCCGCGAGCCTCCTCATCGCCGGGCTCGCCACCCTCCTGCAGACCCTGGGCGTACGGAAGTTCGCCGGGAACCGGCTGCCGTTCGTGAACGCCGCCTCCTCGGCCGGCATCACGCCCATGCTCGCCATCGCCGAGACCACCGCCAAAGGGCACCAACTGCCCGCGATCTACGGCGCGGTCATGGTCGCCGGCGTCTTCTGCCTCGCCGTCGGCCCCTTCTTCGGCAAGCTGCTGAAGTTCTTCCCGCCGCTGGTCACCGGCGTGGTGATCACCCTCATCGGGGTGACGCTGATGCCCGTACCGGTCGGCTGGGCCCAGGGCGGCGACGCCAAGGCGCCCGACTACGGCGACATGAAGTACCTCGCGCTGGCCGGCTTCACGCTCGTGGTCATCCTGCTCATCCAGCGGTTCACCCGGGGCTTCATCAAGCAGATCGCCCTCCTGCTCGGCCTGGTCATCGGCACCCTCGCCGCGATCCCGTTCGGCCTGGCGGACTTCTCCTCGATCCGCGAGGCGCCCATCGCCGCGCTGCCCACGCCCTTCGCCTTCGGGCCGCCCGAGTTCCAGCCCGCCGCGATCCTCTCGCTGTGCATCGTCATGCTCGTCCTGATGACCGAGTCCTCGGCCGGGATGCTGGCGCTCGGCGAGATCTGCGACCGCGAGTGCACCAGCCGGACCATCACCCGCGGCCTGCGCACGGACGGCATCGCCACCCTCATCGGGCCGATCTTCGGCGGCTTTCCGACCAGCGCCTTCGCGCAGAACGTCGGCGTCGTCTCGCTCACGAAGGTACGCAGCCGCTACGTCGTCGCGGTGGCGGGCGGCGCGCTGATCGTCCTCGGCGCCTTCCCCGTTCTGGGCGCGGTCGTCAACCTCGTGCCCATGCCCGTCCTCGGCGGCGCCGGCATCGTCCTCTTCGGCTCCATCGCCGTCAGCGGCATCCGGACGCTCTCCGAAGCGGGCCTGGACGACAGCTCCAACATCATCCTCGTGGCCGTCTCGCTCGGTGCCGGGATCATCCCGCTCGCCGCGCCCACCT
The DNA here is from genome assembly GCF_040301705.1 of Streptomyces sp. NPDC000151. Classification (NCBI taxonomy): domain Bacteria; kingdom Bacillati; phylum Actinomycetota; class Actinomycetes; order Kitasatosporales; family Streptomycetaceae; genus Streptomyces; species Streptomyces sp. NPDC000151. Next base: position 13,050 of record NZ_JBEPFC010000126.1, read on the forward strand.
TCTACGCGGACTTCCCCGCCTGGGCACAGACCGTCCTCGGCTCCGGCATCAGCGCCGGCGCGCTGGTCGCGGTCCTGCTCAATCTGTTCTTCCACCATCTCGGCACCCGGAGCGCCCCATCGGCGGCAGTCCTGTCAGCTGCTTCGTCCGGCTCCGGTACTCAAATTCCCTAGGGTCCTGCCGTGCCCAGTCAGCGAGAGAGTGAAGGAAGACCCCATGGCAGCACCGGCAACCCCTGACAGCGCGGTCGCGCGCATCCTCATCGAGAACTGCGCGATCGCGACCGTCGACGGCAACGACACGGAGTACGCCTCCGGCCATGTCGTCGTCGCCGGCAACCGGATCGAGTCGGTGGGCGCGGGGGCCGCGCCCGAGGGCCTGGACGGTGTCGTACGCCGCATCGACGGCACCGGCCACCTGCTCACCCCCGGCCTGGTCAACACGCACCACCACTTCTACCAGTGGATCACCCGCGGCCTCGCGACCGACCACAACCTCTTCAACTGGCTGGTCGCGCTCTACCCCACCTGGGCGCGCATCGACGAGCCGATGGCGGCGGCGGCCGCGCAGGGCTCGCTGGCGATGATGGCCCGCGGCGGCGTCACCACCGCCATGGACCACCACTACGTCTTCCCGCGCGGCGCCGGCGACCTCTCGGGCGCCATCATCAAGGCCGCGTCCGACATGGGCGTACGCTTCACGCTCGCCCGCGGCTCGATGGACCGCGGCGAGTCGCACGGCGGGCTGCCGCCGGACTTCGCCGTGGAGTCCCTGGAGGGCGCGCTCGCCGCGACCGAGGAGACCATCGACCGGCACCACGACGCCTCCTTCGACGCGATGACACAGATCGCCGTCGCGCCGTGCTCGCCGTTCTCGGTCACCACCGACCTCCTCAAGCAGGGCGCCGAGCTGGCCCGCCGCAAGGGCGTGCGGCTGCACACCCACGGCAGCGAGACCGTGGAGGAGGAGAAGTTCTGCCACGAGCTGTTCGGCATGGGGCCGACGGACTACTTCGAGTCCACCGGCTGGCTCGGTGAGGACGTGTGGATGGCGCACTGCGTCCACATGAACGACTCCGACATCGCCGCGTTCGCCCGTACCGGTACGGGTGTCGCGCACTGCCCGTCGTCCAACGCGCGCCTCGCGGCCGGCATCGCCCGGGTACCGGACATGCTCGCGGCCGGCGTCCCGGTCGGCCTCGGCGTGGACGGCACCGCCTCGAACGAGTCCGGCGAGCTGCACACCGAACTGCGCAACGCGCTCCTCATCAACCGCCTCGGCCCGCACCGCGAGGCCGCCCTGAATGCCCGTCAGGCGCTGCGCCTGGGCACGCACGGCGGCGCGCGGGTGCTCGGCCGGGCCGACCAGATCGGCTCTATCGAGGCCGGCAAGCTCGCCGATCTGGTGCTGTGGAAGCTGGACGGCCTCGGCCACTCCACCATCGCCGACCCGGTCACCGCGCTGGTCTTCGGCGCGGCGGCACCGGTGACCCTCTCGCTGGTCAACGGCAAGCCGGTGGTCGAGGACAACCGCCTCACGACGGTCGACGAGGACACCATCGCGCGTACCGCGCGCGCCGAGTCCCAGCGGCTCGCCCGTATCGCCGCCGAGGGCTGATCCTCAGCGGCGCAGCACAGCACAGCCCGTACGGCACAGTCCGTACGGCACACCTGAAGACTCGGCCGGGGGGGACGGCCCCCGGCTGAGCTTGTGGACCCGAGCGGGGTCCACAAGCGCCGTGACCCGGGGACGCGGGTACGAACCCACGTCCCCGGGCCGGTCCCGCACCCGCTCTCCCGCGTCACCCGCGCACCCCCCCCACGCGCGCCATAAGCGCTACCCGCACCCGCACTCGCACCCGCACGGCATCACCTGGCAATCCCTCCGTGACAGGCTCGTGCCACCGGCCCGGTGGCACAGAAATCGAAGGAGGCCCGCAGTGGCCGCAACTCCCGGGCAGCACGTGGAGGGGGACCGGAAGCATCCGGTCGACGAGACCCTTCCGCCTTTCAAAATGTTCACCAGCGGCCTGCAGCACGTGGCCGCGATGTACGCGGGCGTGGTGGCCCCGCCGATGATCGTCGGGCCGGCCTGCGGGCTGAGCGCGACCGAGACGGCGTTCCTCATGGGTGCCAGCCTCTTCACCGCCGGCATCGCCACCCTGCTGCAGACCCTCGGCTTCTGGAAGGTCGGCGCCAAGCTGCCGTTCGTCAACGGCGTCTCGTTCGCGGGCGTCACCCCGATGGTCGCCATCGGCAAGGCCCAGAGCCCCGAGAACGCGCTGCCGATCATCTTCGGCGCGGTGATCGTCGCCGGCGTCCTCGGCTTCTTCCTCGCGCCGTACTTCTCCAAGCTGGTCCGCTTCTTCCCGCCGGTCGTCACCGGCACCGTGATCACCCTGATCGGCGTCTCGCTCCTCCCGGTGGCCTTCAACTGGTCCCAGGGCGGCAACGCGGCGGCCCCCGACTACGGTTCGCTGACCAATATCGGTATGGCAGCGCTGACGTTCGTCATCGTGCTGGTCCTGCGGCGCACCCTGCGCGGCTTCCTCCAGCAGATCTCGATCCTGCTCGGCCTGATCGCCGGCACGCTCATCGCGATACCGGTCGGCATCACCGACTTCGGTGTGATCACCAAGGCCGACGTGATCGGCTTCCCGACGCCGTTCCACTTCGGCGCCCCGCAGTTCGACGTCGCCGCGATCATCAGCATGTGCATCGTGATGCTGGTCTGCATGACGGAGTCGACCGCCGACATGCTGGCGCTCGGCAAGATCGTCGGCCGGCCCGCCGACGAGCGCACCATCGAGGGCGGCCTGCGCGCCGACACCCTCGGCACGGCGATCAGCCCGCTCTTCAACGGCTTCGCGAACAGCGCGTTCGCGCAGAACATCGGCCTGGTCGCGATGACCAAGGTACGCAGCCGCTTCGTCGTCGCCACCGGCGGCCTGATCCTGATCGTCCTCGGCCTCTGTCCGATCGCCGCGTCCGTCATCTCCCTCGTACCGCTGCCGGTACTGGGCGGCGCGGGCATCGTGCTCTTCGGCTCGGTCGCCGCCAGCGGCATCCAGACCCTGTCGACCGCGGCCCTGGAGAAGGGGGAGAACGCGCTGATCGTCGCGGCGGCCGTCGGCATCGGCCTGATACCGATCGCGGCGCCCGACTTCTACCACAATTTCCCCAAGGATCTGCTGGTCGTCCTGGACTCCGGCATCTCCACCGGCTGTCTGATCGCCATCGTCCTCAACCTGCTCTTCAACCATCTCCGGGCAAAGGACGGGAGTTCGGCGGAAGATACGAGTTCGGGAATTCCGCAGCAGCGGTCCGCGGAAGGGTCTTCCGCTGCCGGGGTGCACTGACGTAACGTCTCGGCAGCCCCTCGCTTTATGGAAGTTACTTTCCAGTCTCGATAGCCGGTCCTACCCCAGGGGTGGGGCCGGTTTTCGTACTGCAAGAGACGGAAGAAGCGCCACCCATGAGTACTGCCGAAGACCGCCCCGCCGAGGGCGTCCACCCCGTCGACGAGGTGCTGCCGGCGGGCCGCATGCTCGTCGCGAGCCTGCAGCACGTCGCCTCGATGTACGCCGGTGCCGTTTCCGTACCGCTCGTGGTCGCGGTCGCGGCGAAGATGTCCGCCGCCGACACCGCCGTCCTGATGGGCGGCAGCCTCCTGATGGCCGGCATCGCGACGCTTCTGCAGACGCTCGGCATCGGCAACTTCATCGGCTCGAAGCTGCCGTTCGTCAACGGCGTCTCCTTCGCGGGCGTCGGCGTGATGCTGACGATCCTCACCACTCAGGGCGGCGTGCGGGCGGGCATGCCCGTCGTCTTCGGAGCGATCATCGTCTCCAGCCTCTTCGGCTTCCTGGTGAGCTCCTACTTCTCCCGCCTGGTGCGCTTCTTCCCGCCGGTGGTCACCGGGTCGGTCATCCTGCTCATCGGCGTCTCACTCATCCCGGTCGCGTACGACTGGATCGTGGACGACTCGTCGACCGGCACCCCGCACCCGGAGAACATTGCCCTGGCCGCTGCCACCATCCTCGTGATGCTGCTGCTCCAGCGCTTCACCCGTGGCTTCCTGAAGCAGATCAGCATGCTCTTCGCGATGGTCTTCGGCACGCTGCTGGCGATCCCGATGGGCCTCGCCGACTTCTCCAAGCTCGACGACGCGGCGCTGTTCGGCATCCCGTCCCCGCTCCACTTCGGCGCCCCGCAGTTCTCCCTCCCCGCGATCATCTCCATGTGCGTGGTCATGCTCGTGATCCTCACCGAGTCGACCGCCGACATGATCGCCCTCGGCAAGATCGTCGGCAAGGACGTCGACGAGCAGACCATCGCCCGCGGCCTGCGCGCCGACAGCCTCGGCTCCGCGCTAAGCCCGCTCTTCAACGCCTTCCACGCCAGCGCCTTCGCGCAGAACATCGGTCTGGTCGTGATCTCCAAGGTGCGCAGCCGGTTCGTGGTCGCTCTGAGTGGCGGGCTGCTCGTCCTGATCGGCCTCAGCCCGGCCGCCGCGGCTCTGATCTCCGTCGTCCCGATGCCCGTACTGGCCGCCGTCAGCCTCTTCCTCTTCGGCTCCATCGCCGTCAGCGGCATCCAGACCCTGCTCCAGGCGGACCTGCACCGCGGTGACAATGCGCTGATCGTCGTCGTCACCCTCGGCGCGGGCCTGGCCCCCGCCCTCTCGGACGGCTTCTACGACGCCTTCCCCTCCTGGGCGCAGATCGTCCTCGGCTCCGGCATCTCCACCGGCTGCCTCCTGGCCGTCACCCTGAACCTGGTCTTCAACCACCTGGGCAAGCGCGCGGCCGCGGCGCCGGAGCCCTCCGAAGAGGCGCTCGCGGCGCACTGAGACACGTACGACTCAGGGACCCGGCCCGCTCGGCTCAGCCGATGTGGTACGGGTCCCCGTACACCTCCCAGTCCAACGGCGGATCCAGCGTCAGATTCCCCTTGTTGAGGAAGACGCGCTGCGCGGTGTCCACCCGACTGGTGTCACTGTGCGCCTCCTCCTGCTGCATGGCCCACACCCGCGCGTCCAGGAAGGCGCCGAGGTACTTCTTCTCGTCCCCGCCCTGCGCGGGCGTCTTCGCCTTGGCCATCGCCTTCTTCCGAATACTCCCAAAGCTCGTCGCGTCGCCCCCATCGCCATGCATCACGATGGCGTCGTAATACGCGAACTGCCCCAGCACGCCCACCCCGTCGGCCTTCCCCTGCTTCACCGCGGGATTGAAATACACCCGGTCCCGCTCATCGTTCTGCGCCTTCTGGAACGCGGAGTCCTTCGCGGCCTTCTTCCAGGCATCGGTGAAGCCGGGATCCAGCCCCTCATGCGAGTCGCTCCCATCCACCTCCCGCAACGCGGGCAGGTACTTGGCGAGCACATTCCCCGGCTTCCGCTGCGTGTAGAGCTCCACCAGCTCCAACATGTCATGCGTCCCGGAACAGAACCCGATGATCCCGCCGGTGTACCCGCGCCCATCACCTATGTCCTCGATGTACCCGTACTGCGCCTTCCAGTCCAGCGAGGAATTCTCCGCACTGGACACCAACTGCATGGCGATCTCCTTCTTCGCGGGGTCGTCGAGCCCGACGGCGGCCGGGGCGACGGCGACCGGGCGGGCAACGGCCGGGTGGGCGGCGGCCGGTCCGGCGACGGCCGGTCCGGCAATGGCCGTCGCCGGCACGGCGAGCAGGGCAAGTCCCAGAGCGACGCGAACGGCAGGCCTGCCGCACGCCATGGCTTTCGATCGGGTGCGCATGGTGGATCGCCTCCAGTCAGGAGAGTTCCGTGGGGGGTTCCCCAATCGTTAGGAAGCTTTCCTACCAGACGCGAGAGTTGACGTATACCCGTCAGGGAACGGGGAGTTGAGGGACGAGTGGCACGCGAACGCCCCCGCCGCGGAGTGCGGCGGGGGCGTTCGCGTGCGGGGTGTCAGCCCAGGAGTTCGTACGCCGGGAGGGTCAGGAAGGCGGCGTAGTCGGTGTCGAGGGAGACCTGGAGGAGGAGGTCGTGGGCCTGCTGCCACTTGCCGGTGGTGAAGGCGTCCTCGCCGACCTCCTTGCGGATGGCGGCCAGTTCCTCGGTGGCGATGCGGCGGACGAGGTCGGCGGTGACCTTCTCGCCCTCGTGGCCGGGCTCCTCGAAGACGACGCCCGCGTCGACCCACTGCCAGATCTGGGAGCGGGAGATCTCGGCGGTCGCCGCATCCTCCATCAGGCCGAAGATCGCGACGGCGCCGAGGCCGCGCAGCCACGCCTCGATGTAGCGGGTGCCGACCTGGACCGCGTCGACCAGGCCCTGGTAGGTGGGCTTGGCTTCGAGGGAGTCGATCGCGATGAGGTCCTCGGGCGCGACCGAGACGTCCTCGCGGAGGCGGTCCTTCTGGTTCGGCTTGTCGCCGAGGACCGCGTCGAAGGAGGCGCGGGCGATCGGGACCAGGTCGGGGTGGGCGACCCAGGAGCCGTCGAAGCCGTCGCCGGCCTCGCGGTCCTTGTCGTTCTTGACCTTGGCGAGCGCCTTCTCGTTGGCCTCGGGGTCCCGGCGGTTCGGGATGAAGGCCGCCATGCCGCCGATGGCGTGCGCACCGCGCTTGTGGCAGGTGCGGACGAGGAGTTCGGTGTACGCGCGCATGAACGGGGCCGTCATCGTGACCGCGTTGCGGTCCGGCAGGACGAACTTGGCGCCGCCGTCACGGAAGTTCTTCACGATCGAGAAGAGGTAGTCCCAGCGGCCGGCGTTCAGGCCGGAGGCGTGATCGCGGAGCTCGTAGAGGATCTCCTCCATCTCGTACGCCGCGGTGATCGTCTCGATGAGGACCGTGGCGCGGACGGTGCCCTGCGGCACGCCGACGTAGTCCTGCGCGAAGACGAAGATCTCGTTCCAGAGGCGGGCCTCCAGGTGCGACTCCGTCTTCGGGAGGTAGAAGTACGGGCCCTTGCCGAGGTCGAGCAGGCGCTTCGCGTTGTGGAAGAAGTACAGGCCGAAGTCGACCAGGGCGCCGGGGACGGGGGTGCCGTCGAGCTGGAGGTGGCGCTCGTCGAGGTGCCAGCCGCGCGGGCGCATCACGACGGTCGCGAGCTCCTCGGCGGGCTTGAGGGCGTACGACTTGCCGCTGCGCTCATCGGTGAAGTCGATCCGGCGCTCGTAGGCGTCGATCAGGTTGAGCTGGCCGAGGACGACGTTCTCCCAGGTGGGAGCGGAGGCGTCCTCGAAGTCGGCGAGCCAGACCTTGGCGCCCGAGTTGAGCGCGTTGATGGTCATCTTGCGGTCCGTGGGACCGGTGATCTCCACGCGGCGGTCGTTGAGGGCCGCGGGGGCCTCGGCGACCTTCCAGCTGTCGTCCGCGCGGATGTGCGCGGTCTCCGGCAGGAAGTCCAGGGTGCTGGTCCGGGCGATCTCCGCGCGGCGCTCGTCGCGGCGCTTCAGGAGCTCGTCGCGGCGGGGGGTGAACCGGCGGTGCAGCTCAGCCACAAAGGCCAGGGCCGCCTCGGTGAGGACCTCGCCCTGGCGCTCCAGGGGCTCGGCTTCGACGATGGCCAGCGGGGACGGCGCTGGTGCGGACATGGGCTGTCACTCCATTCAGCAGCGGTGCCTTGACGGCCGCCGGGGCGCCCTGGCGGCACTGGGTGCCGAGGGCTCCGAGATACGGTCGCGGGCGCCGTCTGGGGTTCAGGGCGCTTCTGACCAGTGGAGAGTAGTTTCCTTATGGCGGAAGTTCAATGGTTTGTTGACGTCGAGATTCTTTTGATCGACAGATGCCTTGATCGAATGGCGCTGAGTGCCATCGTGGTCACGCTCCATTACCGTTTTCCGGGCTCGGCCCGGCCTGGTGCCGGCTCCTCCCAGTGTCGGCGAGTCTCGGTAGGTCGGCCGGGGTGTCGATGTCGTACGGCTCGGCGATGTCCGCGCACTCGACGAGCGTGAGGGCGTCCGAGTGCGCCGCGAGATAGTCCCGCGCGCCCCGGTCGCCCGCCGCGCCTGCCGCGACCGCGGCCCAGCGTTCCGCGCCGAACAGGACCGGGTGCCCGCGCCGGCCCTCGTACACCGCCGCCGCCAGGTCCGCGCCCGCGTCGTACGCGGCCACCAGCCGGGCCACCGCCGCGGACCCGATGCCCGGCTGGTCGACGAGGGAGACCAGCACGGCGCCCGCGCCCGTGCCGACCAGCGAGGCGAGGCCCGCCCGCAGGGAGCTGCCCATGCCCTGCGCCCAGTCCGGGTTCTCGGTGACCGCGTACCCGGACAGCTCGGCCCGCGCGCGTACCGTGTCCGCCGCCGCGCCCAGCACGATGTGCACCGGGCCGCAGCCGCCCTCCCGCAGCACCCGCGCGGCGTTCTCGACCAGCGGCCGCCCGCGGAAGTCCAGCAGCGCCTTGGGGCGGCCGCCCAGCCGCCGCCCGCCGCCGG